>NZ_JBEZZR010000028.1:0-120031 GCF_040639325.1 Actinoplanes sp. NPDC023936
TGACTCTTGTTATTTTTTAAAGTTGTGTGTCTGTCCGTTGGTGGGCGGCCCCCGGCTGTTATCAAGCCTGACCGCCCGGAGTGGGCCCTCCCCCGCCCCAAAACCGCCCCGCTGGCGCCCACCCCCAGGGCAAGCGACGCGCAAAACCGAAAACGGCCCGGCACCAAAAGGCGCCGGGCCGGATCCGTCAGAAACTCACTCCTCGGTAGTAGCAGCCCCAAGGTCAGCCGGCACCGCATCCGGCACCGAGACCCCACGGTCAGCCCCACGGAAGACCAGCTTCGCCTTCTCCACCTGAGCCGGGTCCCCCTCGCAGTCGACGACCACGATCTGACCCGGCCGCAGCTCGTTGAAGAGGATCTGCTCGGACAGCGTGTCCTCCAGCTCGCGCTGGATCGTCCGGCGCAGCGGCCGCGCACCCAGGACCGGGTCGAAGCCCTTGGCCGCCAGGTACTTCTTCGCGTTGTCGGTCAGCTCGAGACCCATGTCCTTGTTCTTCAGCTGGCCCTCGATACGGGCCGTGAAGATGTCCACGATCTGCAGGATTTCCTGCTCCCGCAGCTGGTGGAAGACGATGGTGTCGTCGATACGGTTCAGGAACTCCGGGCGGAAGTGCTGCTTCAGCTCGTCGTTGACCTTGATCTTCATCCGCTCGTAGGACGACTCCTCGGCCTCGGAGGCCTGGAAGCCCAGCGACACCGCCTTCGCCACGTCGCGCGTGCCGAGGTTGGTGGTGAGGATGATGACCGTGTTCTTGAAGTCCACGATCCGGCCCTGGCCGTCGGTCAGGCGACCGTCTTCCAGGATCTGCAGCAGCGTGTTGAAGACGTCCGGGTGGGCCTTCTCGATCTCGTCGAAGAGGACCACGGAGAACGGCTTGCGGCGCACCTTCTCGGTCAGCTGGCCGCCCTCGTCGTAACCGACGTAACCGGGAGGGGCACCGACGAGGCGGGACACCGTGTAGCGGTCGTGGAACTCCGACATGTCGAGCTGGATCAGCGCGTCCTCGGAGCCGAACAGGAACTCGGCGAGAGCCTTGGAGAGCTCGGTCTTACCGACACCGGACGGGCCGGCGAAGATGAACGAGCCGCTCGGGCGCTTCGGGTCCTTCAGGCCGGCACGCGTACGCCGGATCGCCTTGGAGACCGCCTGCACCGCGTCCTCCTGGCCGATGACCCGCTTGTGCAGCTCATCCTCCATGCGCAGCAGACGCGAGGTCTCCTCCTCGGTCAGCTTGTAGACCGGGATGCCGGTCCAGTTGCCGAGGACCTCGGCGATCTGCTCGTCGTCGACCTCGGACACCACGTCCAGGTCGCCGGCCTTCCACTCCTTCTCCCGCTGCGCCTTCTGGTTGAGGAGCGTCTTCTCCTTGTCGCGCAGCTGGGCGGCCCGCTCGAAGTCCTGCGCGTCGATCGCGGACTCCTTGTCGCGCCGCACCTGGGCGATGCGCTCGTCGAAGTCGCGGAGGTCCGGCGGCGCGGTCATCCGGCGGATGCGCATCCGTGCGCCGGCCTCGTCGATCAGGTCGATCGCCTTGTCCGGCAGGAACCGGTCCGAGATGTACCGATCGGCCAGCGTCGCGGCCGCGACCAGAGCCGCGTCGGTGATGCTGATCCGGTGGTGCGCCTCGTAGCGGTCCCGGAGGCCCTTGAGGATCTCGATGGTGTGCGCCAGCGACGGCTCGCCGACCTGGATGGGCTGGAAGCGGCGCTCCAGGGCCGCGTCCTTCTCCAGGTGCTTGCGGTACTCGTCCAGCGTGGTCGCACCGATGGTCTGCAGCTCACCGCGGGCCAGCATCGGCTTGAGGATCGACGCGGCGTCGATCGCGCCCTCGGCGGCGCCGGCGCCGACCAGAGTGTGGATCTCGTCGATGAAGAGGATGATGTCGCCGCGGGTGCGGATCTCCTTGAGCACCTTCTTGAGGCGCTCCTCGAAGTCACCGCGGTAACGGGAGCCGGCCACGAGAGCACCGAGGTCCAGCGTGTACAGCTGCTTGTCCTTCAGCGTCTCGGGCACCTCGCCCTTGACGATGGACTGGGACAGGCCCTCCACCACGGCGGTCTTGCCGACGCCGGGCTCGCCGATCAGAACCGGGTTGTTCTTGGTGCGGCGGGAGAGCACCTGCATGACCCGCTCGATTTCCTTCTCCCGGCCGATGACCGGGTCGAGCTTGCCCTCGCGGGCGGCCTGGGTCAGGTTGCGGCCGAACTGGTCGAGAACCAGCGACGTGGACGGCGCGGCCTCTCCGGTCGCGGCGCCGGCGGCGGCCGGCTCCTTGCCCTGGTAGCCGCTGAGCAGCTGGATCACCTGCTGGCGGACCCGGTTCAGGTCGGCGCCGAGCTTGACCAGAACCTGGGCGGCGACGCCCTCGCCCTCACGGATCAGGCCGAGCAGGATGTGCTCGGTGCCGATGTAGTTGTGGCCGAGCTGAAGCGCCTCGCGCAGCGAGAGCTCCAGGACCTTCTTGGCTCGCGGCGTGAACGGGATGTGCCCGCTCGGCGCCTGCTGGCCCTGGCCGATGATCTCCTCAACCTGCTGCCGTACACCTTCGAGGGAGATGCCCAGACTTTCGAGGGCCTTCGCAGCGACGCCCTCTCCTTCGTGGATCAAACCCAAGAGGATGTGCTCTGTACCGATGTAGTTGTGGTTGAGCATCCGGGCCTCTTCTTGGGCCAGGACGACAACCCGTCGCGCTCGGTCGGTGAACCGCTCGAACATGCCCTCGTGCTCCTCACGTGCCGTGCGCCCATGCTGAGCCTGTCTCAACAGGTGGCGGGGCCAGCGCACGGGCATCGGTGATGCCCGTGCTGTAACTCTATCGCCGCTGACGCGCTCCGCTGGGTCCTCGTGACCCTTCGAAACGATCCGCGACGTTGATTTAGCCAACTTCGCACGCTCAACGGCTGTTCCCCCACCCGAACGTGTACGCGTACAGCGAAATCGCGGGCATCCACAGCCTGTGGACAACTAGGCACCTGCCTGTGGATAACTTGGGGACAGAACGCCGAAGGGCGCGCTGATCACATGATCAGCGCGCCCGTGAGCGCCAGGAAGCCCAGCCACCGACCCCCACCCAAACCCAAGCCCAGCCAAGCCCACCAAGCCCAGCCACACCAAGCCCAGCCAACCCACCAAGCCCAGCCACACCAAGCTCAGCCAAGCCCACCAAGCCCAGCCACACCAAGCCCGGCCAAACCCACCAAGCTCAGCCACCAAGCTCAGCCACTAGCGATGCCGAAGGCGAGGGTGAGACCCGGACGGCCGTTTCAGGCCCGTCCGGGTCCTTTCGAGTGGAACTCGTCCACGATCTCCTGCGGGATCCGGCCCCGGTCGGAGATGTCCTTCCCCGCCTTCTTGGCCCACTCGCGGATCGCCTTGTTCTGCTCGCGGTCGGCGGTGGCGCCGCCACGACCACGCGCCGCCCGGCCACCGACCACGACACCACCGCGGGCGACCCGGGTGCCGGCTTTGACGAAGGGCTCGAAGACCTCCCGCAATTTCGCGGCGTTCTTCTCGGACAGGTCGATCTCATACTGAATGCCGTCGAGCGCAAACTTCACGGTCTCGTCGGCGTCACCGTTGTCGAGGTCATCGACCAGCTTGTGAATGATCTGCTTGGCCACGCGCCGTTATCCTCCCGAACACAGGTTCTCTCCCCAGCAATGGGAAGACAATAACGCCAGGGGCGTATCGGCCGTCAATGGCGGGGGCAATAATGCCGAGCGGCTACTCCGGCCGGACCAAGGGGAAGAGGATCGTTTCCCGAATGCCAAGGCCGGTGAGCGCCATCAACAGCCGGTCGATTCCCATTCCCATGCCACCGGTAGGCGGCATTCCGTACTCCATGGCACGCAGGAAATCCTCGTCCAGCTGCATCGCCTCGGCGTCGCCACCGGCGGCGAGCAGCGACTGCGCGTGCAGCCGTTCGCGCTGGACGACCGGGTCGACGAGTTCCGAGTACGCGGTGGCGAGCTCGAATCCGGCGACGTAGAGGTCCCACTTCTCGGTCAGTCCCGGAATGGAGCGGTGCGGCGCGGTGAGCGGCGCGGTCTCCTCCGGGTAGTCCCGGACGAACGTCGGCTGCTGCAGCTTGTGCTGCACGAGGTGCTCGAAGAGTTCCTCGGCGAGCTTGCCGGCGCTCCACTTGGGGTCCACGCCGAGCTGGACCTTTTCCGCGTACCGCTGCAGCTGGGCGAGGTCGGTGCCGATGGTGACCTCCTCGCCGAGCGCCTCGGAGACGGCGCCGAAGAGGGTGATCTCCGCCCATTCGCCGCCCAGGTCGACCTCGGTGCCGTCGGCGTGGGTGACCACGTGCGATCCGGAGACGGCGGTCGCGGCCTCCTGAATCCACTGCCGCACCTGCTGCTGCATGACGTTGTAGTCGGCATACGCCTGATACGCCTCGAGCATGGCGAACTCCGGAGAGTGCGTGGAGTCCATGCCCTCATTCCGGAAGTTGCGGTTGATCTCGAAGACCCGCTCGATGCCGCCGACCACGGCACGCTTCAAAAAGAGTTCCGGGGCGATCCGCAGATAAAGATCGGTGTCCAGTGCGTTGCTGTGAGTCACAAACGGCCGGGCCGCCGCGCCCCCGTGCAGCAACTGCAACATGGGTGTTTCCACCTCGAGGAAATTGCGGCGGAACAGTGACTCACGCAGGCTGCGGACCACCGTGGCACGAGTCCGCACCACGTCGCGTGCCTGCGGCCGGACGATGAGATCGACATAACGCTGCCGCACCCGGGTCTCCTCGGAAAGCGGCTTGTGCGCCACCGGAAGCGGGCGCAGCGACTTGGCGCTCATCGTCCACGAATCGGCGAGCACGGAAAGCTCGCCACGGCGACTGGTGATCACTTCACCGGTGACCGCGACCAGGTCACCGAGGTCGACGACCTTCTTCCACTCCTCCAGCGCGTCGGCGCCGACCTTGTCCAGCGAGAGCATCGCCTGCAGCTCGGTGCCGTCACCGGCCCGCAGCGTGGCGAAGCAGAGCTTGCCGCCGTTCCGCACGAAGATCACCCGTCCGGTGACCGACACCGTGTCACCGCTGGCGGTGTCGGTGGGCAGATCCGCGTACTTGGCGCGGACCTCCGCGAGCTCGGCGGTCCGGGGCACGTTCACCGGGTACGGCGGGACGCCCTCGGCCAGCAGCCTGTCGCGCTTCGCCCGGCGGACCCGCATCTGCTCGGGAAGGTCCTCGGCGGGGTCCACTGCTGGCGTGTTCTGCTCGGTCACGGCTCGACTTCCTGCTGGATTCTCATCAAAGACCTGGAAAGCGTACTCAGCGCTGCTCAGACGTTCCGCTCATATACCATCCGCAGCCCGATCAGCGTGATCATCGGCTCGTGCGCGGTGATGGTCCGGCACTCGTCCTTGACCAGCCAGGCCAGGCCGCCGGTCGCGATCACCGCCTTGACCGGGCCGATCTCCTCGATCATCCGCTCCACGATCCGGTCCACCTGCCCGGCGAAGCCGAAGTAGAGCCCGGCCTGCAGACATTCCACGGTGTTCTTGCCGATGACCGATTTCGGTCTGGTCGGCTCGACCTTGCGCAGCTGGGCGGCACGGGCCGCGAGCGCGTCGAAGGAGATCTCGATGCCGGGCGCGAACGCGCCACCGAGGAACTCACCCTTCGCGCTGATCAGGTCGAAGTTGGTGGTGGTGCCGAAATCGACGACTATCGACGGCCCGCCGTAGAGCGCGTGCGCCGCGAGCGTGTTGACCACCCGGTCGGAGCCGACCTCCTTGGGGTTGTCGATCGCCAGCTGCACACCGGTCTTCACGCCCGGCTCCACGATCACGCTGGGCACCTCGCCGTAATAGCGCTTCAGCATGGTGCGCAGGTTGCGCAGCGCGGCCGGAACCGTCGAGCACGCGGCCACCCCGGTGATCTCGACCGCGTCCCCGGCCAGCAGCCCGCGGAACATCAGACCCAGTTCGTCGGCGGTCGATGCGGCGTCGGTCTTGATCCGCCAGTTGTGCACGAGCTTGTCGCCGTCGAAGGTGGCCAGCACGGTGTTGGTGTTACCGATGTCAATGCACAGCAGCACGATGGCCCCTAAGAATCAAAATCAAGACCTTCATTTTGTACGCGCCACACCTCACCCGACCGCACCGGGACCGTCCCGTGGCGCACCGGTGCCCATGGCCCGCCGTGACCTGTGACCGGCACCCACTGCTCAGCGCGGGCGCAGGTCCAGTGCGATGTCCAGAATCGGCGACGAGTGGGTCAGCCCGCCGACCGACAGATAGTTCACCCCGGTCGCGGCGTACGCGGCGGCGGTCTCCAGCGTCAGGTTCCCGGTCGCCTCGAGTTCGGCCTGAGCACCGACCGCGGCCACCACCTCGGTGAGCAGCTCCGGCCGCATGTTGTCGCAGAGCAGGAACGTCGCGCCGGCCGCGACCGCCTCCCGGGCCTCGTCCAGCGTGGTCACCTCGACCTGCACCGCCACGTCCGGGAAGGTCTGGCGCACCAGCTGGTAGGCGGCGGTGATGCTGCCGGCCGCCAGCTTGTGGTTGTCCTTGATCATCGCGACGTCGTAGAGGCCCATCCGCTTGTTGGTGCCACCGCCGACCCGTACCGCGTACTTCTCCAGCGCCCGCAGGCCGGGCGTGGTCTTGCGGGTGTCCAGCACCGTCGCGCCGGTGCCCTCCAGGACCTCGGCCCACTTGCGGGTGTGCGTCGCGACGCCGGACATCCGGCTGATCAGGTTCAGGGCGGTCCGCTCGGCGGTCAGCAGCGCCCGGGTCGGCCCGGTGACCCGGGCCAGCACGTCGCCCCGGCGCACCCGGTCGCCGTCGTTCGCCAACTGCTCGAACGTCGCCGTGCCGGACGAGGTGACGGCGAAGACCTCCGCCGCCACCAGCAGTCCGGCCACCACGCCGTCGGCGCGGGCGACGAGCTCGGCGATGCCGATCTGGCCGGCCGGGATGGTGGCCTCGCTCGTCACGTCGCGGGGCGGGTCGCCGAGGTCCTCGCCGAGCGCCGTGAAGACGATCCGCTGCAGCTCGGCCAGGTCTATTCCGGGAAGCGTCACGCTGTTCCTCCTCGGGCGTGCTCTCCCGGCCCTTGCTTCGCCGCGGTGCAGTCGATCACGCCATCTCCTCGAACTTCTGGGTCAGGTGTCCGTCGGCTCCGACGGCGTTGAGCAGGTGGCCGCGCCACTCGTCGGCGGCGGTCGGGTGGTCCTCGCGCCAGTGGCAGCCACGCGTCTCCCGGCGCGACTGCGCGTTGGCCACGAGCACCGACGCGATCGTGAGCAGGTTCGTCGCCTCCCACGCCGCGGTGTTCGGCCGGGAGCGCTGCTCGGACAGGCGGCTCAGCTCCTTGGCCGCGCCGGCCAGCGAGTCGGCCGAGCGCAGCACGCCGGCCCCCCGGGTCATGGCCCGCTGCAGCTCGGGACGGGTCGCCGGGTCGGTGACCCAGGCCGGGCCCGCGTCGGACCGTACCGGCTCGGCCTGTTCCGGCAGGTCCCGGCCGATGTCGTCGGCGATCCGCTTGGCGAAGACCAGACCTTCGAGCAGGGAGTTGCTGGCCAGCCGGTTGGCGCCGTGCACACCGGTGCAGGCGACCTCACCGCAGGCGTACAGGCCGGGGATGCTGGTGCGGCCGTGCAGGTCGGTGCGGACCCCGCCGGAGGCGTAGTGCGCGGCCGGGGCGACCGGGATCAGCTCGGTGGCCGGGTCCACGCCGGCGGCCCGGGTGGACGCCATGATGGTCGGGAACCGGTGCTCCAGGAAGTCCTTGCCGAGGTGCCGCGCGTCCAGGTAGACGTGGTCCGCCCCGGTGGCCCGCAGCACCCGGTAGATGCCCTTGGCGACCACGTCCCGGGGCGCCAGCTCGGCGAGCTCGTGCTGCCCCACCATGAACCGCTCGCCGGCCTCGTCGACCAGGTACGCCCCCTCGCCCCGCAGCGCCTCCGAGATCAGCGGCCGCTGCGCCGAGCTCAACTGCGGGAGCCCTGAGGCGTCATCCGCGGAGTTGGCCTGACCGGAGACGAACGAGGTGGGGTGGAACTGCACGAACTCGACGTCGGTGACGACCGCGCCGGCCCGCAGCGCGAGCGCCACGCCGTCGCCGGTGGAGACCGACGGGTTCGTGGTGGACGAGTAGATCTGGCCCATCCCGCCGGTGGCCAGCACCACGGCCCGGGCCAGGATCGCGCCGACGCCGTCCTCACTGCCCTCGCCGAGCACGTGCAGGGTGAGTCCGCAGGCCCGGCCGTCGGCGGCGCGCAGCAGGTCCAGCACGAGCGCGTGCTCGACCAGGCGGATCCATGGGTCGCGGTGCACCGCCTGGTGCAGCGCCCGCTGCACCTCGGCGCCGGTCGCGTCGCCGCCGGCGTGCACGATCCGGTCGGCGCGGTGGCCGCCCTCGCGGGTCAGCATCAGCGAGCCGTCCGGGTTGCGGTCGAACTCGGCGCCCCGGCGGATCAGCTCCCGGATCCGGGCCGGGCCCTCCTCGACCAGCACCCGGACCGCTTCCGGGTCGCAGAGGCCGACGCCGGCGATCTCGGTGTCGTACGCGTGGGCCTGCGGCGTGTCCAGCGGGTCCAGCACGGCGGCGATCCCGCCCTGCGCCCAGCGCGTGGAGCCGTCGTCGATGTTCACCTTGGTCACGACCGTGACGTGCAGGCCCTGTTCGCGCAGGTGCAGGGCGGCGGTCAGGCCGGCGATCCCGGAACCGACCACGACGACGTCGGTGGTCTCGGTCCAGCCCGGCTCGGCAGCCGCGAGCCGGCGTGGCAGCGCCGGTAGATCCGCGAGAGGTGACATGTGTCCCAGTACACTCCGCCCGCTCGGATCCGTCGCGGCGGGGGCACCATCAGTGGTCACGGTTACTTGTACTGGACAGGAAGGGCTTTCGGTCCCTTGCCCTCCAGCGAGCTCGTCAGCTCCGCGCCGTCGAGCCACAGGTAACAGCGGACGCTGTGATCGCCCTGCGCCCACACGTCGGCGTTGCCGGGCAGCGACACCACCCCGGTCCGATAGCGCAGGTCGGCGTCGTCCGGCACGTCGACGTACTTCGCCACCACGGTCCGGCAGCCGTCGTGGAACTCGTCCCACGTCGCGTCCCGCTTCGGGTACGCCGCTTCGGCCGGCGCCTCCCACACTCCGGCGAACTCGGCGTTGTGCTTCTCGGCGCACCCGGCGGCCGGCATCGTCTTGATCGCCCCGCCGCCGTCCAGGCCGATGGCGTAACAGCCGAGTTCGAGGTCGGATCCCTCGGTGGAGAGGGCGTTGCGCAGCGTGCCCTTACGCTGGACCAGGGCGCCGTCGTCCTCGATCGAGTCGAGTTCCACCACCTCGCAGCGGAACCACCGCGCGCCGCCGCTCCAGGCCGCCGGTGAGGGGTCGGTGACGCCGATCCAGAGCCGGGCGTTGCGCCACGGCCCGCCCACGTACTCGGTGGTCTTGTCGTCGCAGGTCCGATAGGCGGCCTTGGCTGCGGACGAGCTCTCGGCCGGCGGCTCACCGGACTCGGCTGCCGCACCGGTGTACGCGCCGACGAACACCGTCTCGGTGCGGTGCAGCACCTCGCAGTCCGCCTCCTCATAGGTGGACCGCGGGCCGGAGACGGCGAAGTTCGACAGATGACACGTCCCGGCCACCGGCACGAAGCTGGTGGCCGCGGCCATCGCGCCCCAGTTGTTGGTGAGATCGCCGTCGATGTCGCCGCTGCCACCGCAACCGGCGGCGAGCAGCACCGCCACGGTCATCGCGGCCACCCCGGCGCCTCCTCGGGTCCGCCGCCGGTGTCGCATGAACCCGCCTCCCACGTCCGCCGCCGGTGTCCGATTTATCGATCGTATGACGATCTGTACGGATACCGGCGGCGTTCCGGGAAGTTCCCGCCGCAGAGCGCTACAAAGCGCCCACGCGACTCAGCCGCGGGCCAGCGTCAGGTCACCCCGCACCAGGTCGCCGGCCATCCCGGGGACTGCCTCGGCCGGGTCGGCGCCCAGCTCGATGACCTTGTTGGACGCGTCCACGTGCACCACCCGCGGCTGGTACTCCTTCGCCTCCTCGGTCGACATCTGACCGTAAGAGATCAGGATGACCAGGTCGCCGGGGTGCACCAGGTGCGCGGCCGCGCCGTTGATGCCGATCACGCCGCTGCCCCGCTCACCCGGGATCACATAGGTCTCCAGGCGCGCGCCGTTCGTCACGTCCACGATCGCCACCTGCTCCCCGGGGATCAGGTCGGCCGCGTCGAGCAGATCCTCGTCGATCGTGACCGAACCGACGTAGTGGAGGTCGGCCTGGGTCACGGTGGCCCGGTGGATCTTCGACTTGAGCATGGTGCGCAGCATTCAGGAGTCCTTCCGGAGCTGGAGCGGAACGTTGTCGATGAGCCGGGTGCTGCCGACCTTGGCAGCCACCAGCAGGCGAGCTTCGCCCTCCTCCGGCGCGGCGCCCAGGTCCGCACCGGTGAGAGCCAGGTAGTCCACCCGTACCCCGGGCTCCTCCGCCAAGATCTTGTTCGCCGCGGCCAGAACCGACTCGGGGTCGCTCTGCGCGGCGCCCTCGCGCAGAGCGCGAGAGAGCGCCAGCGCCGACACGCGTTGCTCGGCGGAGAGGTATCGGTTTCGGCTGGAAAGGGCAAGACCGTCGCTTTCCCGTACGGTCGGAACGCCCACGATCTCCACGCCCAGCTCAAGGTCACGCGCCATCCGGCGGATCAGCGCGAGCTGCTGGAAGTCCTTCTCCCCGAAGTACGCCACGTCGGCGCGCGTCAGCATCAGCAGTTTCTGGACCACGGTGAGCATGCCGGAGAAGTGTCCCGGCCGGCTCGCGCCTTCCAAGATCTCGCCGAGCGGGCCCGGATGCATCGTGATCGACGGCGGGCCACCCGGATAGACGTCGTCCCGGCTCGGCGCGAACACCACCGTGACGCCCTCCGCCGCGCAGGCCGCGACGTCGTCATCCAGGGTGCGCGGGTACTTCTCGAAGTCCTCGCCCGGCCCGAACTGCAGCGGGTTCACGAAGATCGTCACCACCACGAACGCCGACCGCTCGCGCGCCACCCGCATCAGCTGCCGGTGACCCTCGTGCAGCGCCCCCATGGTCATCACGACCGCGATCTCTCCGGGCGCCCGGTCCAGCTCAGCGGCCAGCTCGGCCCGGGTGTGCACCAGCGTGGTCACGCGACACTCCCGCTCTTCACGTTCTTCACGCGAGCCGCGTCGGCCCGGGACAGGACGTCGAGCAGCGCGGCCGCGTCGTGCGGGCGCAGCCGGCCGGAAGCGATCGCCCGGTCCGCGGTGCGCCGGGCCATCGCCAGGTACGCCGGAACCGCGTCCACCGGCATCCGATCGAGGTGCTTGGCGACCGTGCCGGCGTCACCCCGGGAGACCGGACCGGTCAGCGCCGCGTCACCCATCCGCAGAGCGTTGTCGAGCGCCGCGGTCAGCAGCGGCTCCAGCACCCGGCCGGGCCGGCCGACGCCGGCCGCGCGCAGCAGGTCGGAGGCCTCGTTGACGAGCGTGACAAGGTGGTTCGCCCCGTGCGCGAGGGCCGCGTGGTAGAGCGGCCGGGCGTCCTCGGCCACCCACTCCGGCACGCCGCCCAGGTCGGCCACGAGCCGGGTGGCGAACGCCCGGTCGCGGGTGGTCACGCCCCAGGCGATGCCGGGCAGCCGGTCCAGGTCGGTGTCCGCGCCGGTGAAGGTCATCGCGGGATGCAGGGCCATGCCGTTCACATCGCCCAGAACGGCGAGTCCGTGAGCCCCTGAGGTATGTGCCACCACCTGGCCGGGGCGCAGGGCGCCGGTCCGGTCCAGGCCGGCGATCATCTCGGGCAGGGCGTCGTCCGGAACGGCGAGCAGCAGCAGGTCGCTACCGGCCCGCGCGACCTCGTCGGCGGGCAGGATCGCGGCGTCCGGCAGCAGGCGGGCGGCTCGTTCGCGGGAAGCGCTGGAGACGGCGGCGGCGGCCACCACGCGGTGCCCGGCCGCGGTGAGTGCGGCGCCCAGAACGGCGCCCACCCGGCCGGCGCCGACGACGCCGACGGTCAAAGCGTTCATCTGTGGATCCAGTCCTCGAGTCGGGGTACCGGTCGTGCGAGAAGTATGCGCCGAATTAACACGCCCGTAGCAACCACCTGTGGCAAACCGCACCGGCTCGCTTCCACGTGCTGTATCGGCCACCCCGCCACGGCACTGAGCGCCAGCCGGACCAGCCGGCCGCCAGCACGCCCGGCTCCACACTCAACGCCAGCCGGACCAGCCGGACCAGCCGGACCGGCTGGCTGTCAGGGCTCCTCGGCGTCGGCGTCGCGCGGCGGCCGGCGGCGGGGCTTAGGCTGGCGGTATGTCCATCGGGTGGCGGCTGGCGATGCGGGCGGCGCTCTACGGCAGCGACGGCTTCTTCGTGCGTGACGACGCCGGGCCGGCCGGGCACTTCCGCACCAGCGTGCACGCCTCGCCGCTCTTCGCCGGAGCGCTGCTGCGCCTCGTCGAACGGATCGACGAGGCGCTGGGCCGGCCGGAGACGTTCGACCTGGTCGACGTCGGCGCCGGTCGCGGCGAACTGCTCAGCACCCTGCTCGCGACGCTCCCCGCCGGTCTCGCCGGACGGGTCCGCCCGATCGCCGTCGAGATCGCGCCACGGCCGCCCGGCCTGGACCCGCGCATCTCCTGGCGCCGCGACACCCCGGACCGGGTGACCGGGTTGATGATCGCCACCGAGTGGCTCGACAACGTCCCGCTCGACGTGGTCGAGACCGACGAGCACGGCACGCCCCGCAAGGTGCTCGTCGACCGCCGGACCGGCGCCGAGACGCTCGGCGCACCGGCCGACGCGGCCGACCTCTTCTGGCTGAGCCGCTGGTGGACCGGCCCGGGCCGGATCGAGATCGGCTGGCCGCGGGACGCCGCCTGGGCGGACGCGGTCGCCGCGGTCCGCCGCGGGGTGGCGCTCTGTGTCGACTACGGGCACCGGCGCGGCGACCGGCCCGCGCTCGGCAGCCTCACCGGTTATCGCGGCGGCCGCCAGGTGCCACCGGTCCCGGACGGCAGCTGCGACGTGACGGCCCATGTCGCGATGGACGCGGTGGCGGTGGCGGCCGGTCACCCGTACACGATGATCCGCCAGCGTGAGGCGCTGAAAGCGCTCGGCGTCGACGGCGCCCGGCCACCGCTGGATCTGGCCCGCACCGACCCGGCGGCCTATCTCCGGTCCCTCTCCGCGGCCGGCAGCGCCGCCGAGTTGATCGACCCGAGCGGGCTCGGCGCGCACTGGTGGCTGTGGCACGAGGTGGGCGTGGACATCCGTGGGACGATGCAGCCGTGCCATCCGACCGCCCCACCCGCCACCCGCAAAACGGACTGAAGGCCATCCCCATGCGTGAAATGACGGCCCCATGCGTGAAATAACGGTCGGAACGGGCAGCGGGCTGGAGACGGCCGACATGGTGCTCAACATCGGGCCGCAGCACCCGTCGACGCACGGAGTGCTCCGGCTCAAGCTCAAGCTCGACGGTGAGCGCGTCGTCGAGTGCGAGCCGATCGTCGGGTACATGCACCGTGGCGCCGAGAAGCTGTTCGAGGTGCGCGACTACCGGCAGATCATCATGCTGGCGAACCGGCACGACTGGCTCTCCGCGTTCTCCAACGAGCTCGGCGTGGTGCTCGCCGTGGAGCGACTGATGGGCATCGAGGTGCCGGAGCGTGCGGTCTGGCTGCGGATGGCCCTCGCCGAGCTGAACCGGGCGCTCAACCACCTGATGTTCCTCGGCTCCTACCCGCTGGAGATCGGCGCGATCACGCCGATGTTCTACGCGTTCCGGGAACGCGAGACGCTGCAGACGGTCATGGAGGAGGTCTCCGGCGGCCGGATCCACTACATGTTCAACCGGGTGGGCGGCCTCAAGGAGGAGGTGCCGGCCGGCTGGACCAAGCGAGCCCGTGCGGCCGTCGCCGCGGTCCGCCGCCGTCTGCCCGATCTCGATCAGCTGATCCGCAAGAACGACATCTTCCTGGCACGCACGGTCGGCGTCGGCGTGCTCTCGGCGGCCGACGCGGCCGCGTTCGGCGCCTCCGGGCCGGTGGCCCGGGCGAGCGGACTGGACTTCGACGTACGCCGGGACGAGCCCTACCTGGCCTACGACCAGCTGGACGTGCCGGTGGTGACCCGGCAGGCCGGTGACTGCCACTCGCGGTTCGAGGTGTTGCTGGACCAGACGTACGTCTCGCTCGACCTGGTGGAGCAGTGCCTGGACCGGGTGGACCGGATCGGCGGGCCGGTCAACGTGCGGCTGCCGAAAGTGGTGAAGGCGCCGGAGGGGCACACCTACGCGTGGACCGAGAACCCGCTCGGCGTGAACGGGTACTACCTGGTGTCCCGGGGCGAGAAGACGCCGTGGCGGCTCAAGCTGCGCACCGCGTCGTACGCGAACGTGCAGGCCCTCTCCACGCTGATCCCGGGCTGTCTGGTGCCGGACCTGATCGCGATCCTCGGGTCGATGTTCTTCGTGGTCGGGGACATCGACAAGTAGTCAGCGGCCCTGTTGGTAACTGCCGTGGTCAGCGGTCCTGCTGGTAACCGCCGTAGGAAGCGAAGTCGTCGAGCGAGCCGACGTTGGTGTCGTTCGCGGACGGGCGGTGGCGGCGCGCCTTGTACTCGCCGGACGGCTCCTCGTAGGACGGGTATCCCTGGTCCTGGTAACCGTGGTCCTCGTAGCCGTGGTCCTCGTACCCCTGGTCGTCGTAGGCCCGCTCTTCGTAGGCGTTGTAGGGACTGCCGTACTCGTTTCCGCCGGCATGTCCCCCGGCCGCGCCGAAGTCGCCGTTCGGGGCTTCCGGGCGGCCGTACTGGGTGCCCGGCCGGACCGACGCCGAGGCGCGCGGCGGCCCCGCCGGACCGGGCGGGATCGGACCCGAGGAGACCGGACCCGGCGGGATCGGCCCGGACGAGATCGGCCCGGGAGGAAGAGGTCCAGACGAGATCGGCCCGGAGGTGACCGGCCCGGGAGGAAGGGGTCCGGACGAGAGCGGGCCGGACGAGAGCGGGCCGGGGACGGCGGCGGACGCACGCGGCGGGCCGGGCGGCACCGACGCGGAGGCGCGGGAACCGCCGGGGCCGGGCGGCGGGCCGGCGGGACCAGGCAGCGGACCGACCGGACCGGACGAGCCGGCGGGACCGGGCGGCGGGGTCGCCGCGCCACGGGACGGGCCGGGACCGGGCGGCGGGGTGGCCGCGCCACGGGACGGGCCGGCACCGGCCGGCGGTACCGCGGCCGCGGCGCGGGGGCGCGGAACGGGACCGGGCGGCAGGGTGCCGGGAACCGGCGCGGCGCCGTTCATCGGAGGCGGACCAGCGGGTACGGCAGCCGAGCGCACCACCGAGGCGGACCCGGACGGCACCGAGGCGGAGGCCCGGCCCGCCGGAGCGTTCCCGTAGCCCTGACCGCCGTCATAAGCCGGCGCCTGCTCATAGGACTGGCCGCCGTAGGACTGCTCGTCGTGCGACTGCTGCTCGTAGGACTGCTGCTCATACGACTGCTGCTCATACGACTGCTGGTCGTAAGACTGCTCGTCGTAGGAGTGCTCCTCATACGGCTGCTCGTCATAGGACTGGCCGTCATAGGACTGGTCGCCCACGTAGGAGTCGTAACCACCCTGCGGCGCACCGTAGACCGGCTCCGCGTCGTAACCCTCATAGCCGGAAGCGTCATACCCCGACTGCGGAGCGTAACCAGACTCCGGCGGCGCGGCCGCGACGGCCGCTCGGCCGCCGGTGTTGCGCAGCGGCAGTGGCGGGCGGGGCGCCTCGGCGGCCGGTTGTGCCGCTGCCAGGCCGGCGAACTCGGCGCGCATCTGCGAGCGGAGCTTGTCCATCTCTTCCGCGACGCGGTCCTCGACATCCATTCTGAGCAGCACCGGATCGGCGCGGATCAGCAGGGACGCGCCGACCAGCACCACGCTCACGGCGATCAGCAGCACGGCGAAGCGCATCGACGTCTGGCCTCCGCCGATCAGCACGACGGCGGCCGCCAGCGGCGCGAGCACCACTGCGCCCCAGAGGAGGCCACGGAGCAGCTTCGCGCTGTGTCCCGCTTGGGGGTCGCGTTCCGGCATGGGGGCAGATGTTACCGAGAGTGCGCCCCGGACGAAACGGCCACGCACTCGAACGGCACATATGGCCCCCTGTCACCCGGCGATCCGGTTGGTTCCCGTACGCGGGAGCCAACCGGACCGATCAGCGGGTGCCGCGCCGGCCGCCGAGCGAGGCGAAACCGATGATCCAGCCGACGAAGAGGCCGTAGCCGGCGCCCGCTCCGGCCGCCTGGAACGCGCCGAGCAGGGACGGGTTGCTGAGGAAGAGGGTGGCGAGCAGAGCGGCGAAACCGCCCGCGAAGATGTACGCGGCCCAGCCGGCGAAGAACTGGCTGATCGTGCCGCGGGCCCGGGCCAGCTGCGAGCCGGGCAGGAGATAGAGGAAGAGCGCGGTCAGCACCACGAGCAGGATCGCCTTGAGGTCGCCGACGATCACGTCACGCAGCGAGTCGTCGGTGTCGAAGCTCCAGTGCGGCCAGGCCAGCAGCCGCAGCCACCAGCCGCCCGCGGTTTCCGCGTTGGTGTTCTCCAGAGCCCAGTCGCTGTACCAGGGGCTGCCGAACACCAGAACGAGTATCAGTGCGGCGAGTGTGCCCGCACCCGGTGCGGTCTTATATCGATTCCCGAGAGCCATGGCCCCGCTATTCCCAGCGGGGCCCGGCGCTCAAACGATGAACGTCACTTGCTGAGGTAGTCGATGAAGGCGGCCCGCAGCAGCGGTTCCGCCTCGCCGAGGTCGCGGCCCTCGAGCTCACGCCAGAGCGCGACCGCCTCGTCGATGGTCGGGCCGATCGAGTTGGGCGCGCCGTCCAGCGCGGCTGCCTCGTCGGCGTCCGGCAGGTGCCGCAGCACCGACCAGTAGAACTTGACGTCGTGGTGCTGCCGGGCCCGGGCGAAGGCCCGCTCCCGCAGCTCCTCGGTAGAAAGGGCGTCCAGTTCGGCGAACGTCGGCGAGCTCATGACCAAGAGCATAATGAACTGTTTTCCACCTGACATCGAGCCGCAGGCATCCGGCCGCCGGCCGGCGCCGGCTGCTACGGCTCTCGCCACGTTGAAAACAGTTCAATCACCGAGCCGCGCCCCACGGACCGTCGTCCCAGCGGCCGTCGCGGGCCGGCTGCGGGCTGCCCGGCGCGTTCCAGGTCTCCGGCCGATCCGGTGACCAGGTGCCGTTGCTCGCCGCGGCGTTCCACTCCTCGCCGGTGCCGGCGGGCAGCGGCCGTCCGTACGTCTCGACCAGCCGGGTGACGATCAGACCGGCCGCGAAGACGCCCGCCGCGATCGCGAAGAGCGCGATGTCGAGCTCCCGGCGGTTCTCGAAGTCGAGGAAGAGGGTCAGCGCGGTCACCGCGAAGAGCGTGCCGAAGATCCCGCCGCGCCGCCCGTACGCGCTGGTGCCGCCGAGCAGGGCCAGGCCGATGCCGATGCCGGTCCACTCCAGCCCGGTGCCGGGGGCGACCGGGGCGTCGGTGCCGGCGGCCAGGATCGTGCCGGCGCCGACCGCGCAGACCGAGGAGAAGATCAGCGCGAGCACCACGGGCGCGGCTGCCCGGGCGCCGGGACGGCGGGCCGGGTCGCCGGACGGACGGAAGGCGCCGACCCAGCGGCGCACCGGGCCGACCGCGCCGAGCGCGCCGCCGAGCAGGGCCAGCAGTGCGAAGCCGCCGAAGAGCAGGAACGCCTGATCGGTCGGGTCCCAGTCGCCCTGCACCACGACCGGCGCGACGCGCAACTGGGCGTAGACGATGACGCCGAGCCCGGCGGCCAGCGTGGCGGCCCAGCCCGGCACGTGCAGCGCGACGATCACGATCGCCACGATCAGGCCGCCGGCCGCGCCGATGATCAGCGCCGGGGCCAGCGCGGGAACCAGTCCTTTGTCGCCGTTCTCCGCCCACTGGAACGCGGCGGCCAGGGCGATCGGGCCGATCGCGAGGTTCGGCACGCCGGCCCGGAGGCTGAGCCCGGCGCCGAGGGTGAGCAGCCCGATCGCGGCGCCGGTGACGAGCAGCGCGTCGAGGGCCGGGCGCTCCAGCGCGGCCGAGTCCTCGCTGAACAGCAGGAAGCCGATGGCCGCGGCGGCGAGCAGGAGCACCACCTCCCAGCCCAGGTGCACGCCGAGGCGGTCCCGGCCGTCCTCGTCGACCACCGGGAAGGAGCCGGTGGTGGTCACCGGCGCGCGCAGCGACTGGTCGAGGGTGCTGGCGGTGGCGTCGTCGTACTGCACCCGGCGCCGATACGCGGCCGGGTCCGACTCGGTCTGGTCGTTCTGCCGGCGAAACGTGGTGTCGTCGTACGACATGGCCGCGCCTCCTTACGCCTCCGCGAGCGGTTCGAGGCGCACGCTACTCCGGCTGTGGGCCGCCCGCCGCAAAGCATACGGATACGGCATGGCCTCAGTTCAGAGCGTATGAGACGTCGACAACCGTCAACGCCGCTCGGACGGCCGATCGGAGTCGTCGTCCTGCCGGTCGGGCTGTTCCGGCACCCGGCAGGACCGCTCCAGCCAGAGCGCCGCGCCGATCAGCGCGAGCGCCGCCACGAGACCGCCCGCGGTGGCCGGGATGTCCGCGCGGGCCGCCTTGGTCGGCTCCAGCAGCAGCCAGGTGAGCAGGCCGGCGGAGAACCCGGCGAAGATCGCGCCGACGAGGGCGGACGCTTTCGCCAGCGCGACGTACCGCGCGACGGCCAGCGGCTCGACCGGAGGAGCGCCGGGTTTGCGCTGGATCCGGGCGGCGGTGTTCTGCGCGAGCATCGCCTCGGCGACCGCGAGGACGGCCAGGACCAGGGCCGGCGTCCACGGCAGCGAGGGCAGACGGGAGTAGGAGAAGCTGAGCAGCAGCCAGCCCGCGGCCGCGGAGGCCAGGCCGGCCACCACGAGGACGGAGATGCTCGTCGGCCGCAGCGACGGGTCGGGACGACGCCCGTCTTGGGGGTTGGCGCTCACTCCATCGACTCTAGCGACAGATCGGGGCGGGGGCTCATCGCGGCGAGGTCGGCGGCCGTCTCCGGCACGTCCAGGAGCGCGGCGACGGATCCGTGCCCGGGCAGCACCGCGTCCGGTTCCAGATCGAGCCAGGGCCGGAGCACGAACGCCCGCAGGTGCGCGCGCGGATGGGGCAGCGTCAGCTCCTCGTCGTCGCTGGTCACCGGCGTGCCGTCGGCGGAACGGACGTCGATCACGTCGACGTCGAGGGTCCGCGGCCCGAACCGGCGCTCCGGGTCCCGCACCCGGCCTTCGGCCGATTCGCACGCCCGGGCGCGCTCCAGCCAGTCGCGCGCTGTCGCGCTCGCGTCCTCCACGATCAACACCACATTGAGGTACGGGGGTTGCCCGGCATCGCCCCACGGGGGTGTCTCGTAGACGCCGGAGGTCGCCGTGACGCTGTCACCCAGAAGTGCGACGGCGGCCCGCAGGTGGGCTCGCCGGTCGCCGAGGTTGCTGCCCAGCGAGAGGACGGCCCGGGTCACGAGCGTCCCCGGCGCAGCGTGACGGCGACGTCGGCGAACTCGTGCGGGATCGGCGCCTGTGGTTTGTGCACCGTCACCTCGGCGGCGGTCACCCGCGGGTCCGCGAGGCAGACGTCGAGCAGCCGGTCGGCGAGGCGTTCCAGCAGGTTGACCGGTTCGCCGGTGAGCACCTCGACGAGCCGGCCGGCCAACTCGCCGTAGTGAACGGTGTCGGCCACGTCGTCGGAGCGGGCGGCCGGCCCCAGATCGAGGTCGAGCCGGACGTCGACGACGAAGTCCTGGCCCTGCTCGCGCTCGAAGTCGTAGACGCCGTGGTTGCCCCGCGCGCGCAGTCCGGTCAGCGTGATCCGTCCGGTCATCGAGTCCTCCGTGTGATGGGTGGTCCGGCACAGGTCACCGCAGGCCATGGGCACTCCGCTTGGCGGGACCGTCGCGCTGCGGGTGGTGACGGCGTCAACGCGTACCGGAAAATCGGGGTGAGCCCGTGGCGCGCCAGACGGCGAGCGCGTCGACGGTCGCGCCCACCTCGTGGACCCGGACCCCCCACGCGCCGGAAGCGACCGCCAGTAAAGAGGTGGCGAGGGTGGCCGCCTCGCGGCCGTCCACCGGTCGCGGCGTGCCGTCCGGACCGGCGAGCAGACGCCCGAGGTAGGTCTTGCGGCTCGCCGCGAAGAGGACCGGGAAGCCGAGAGCGATCAGCTCGTCGAGGTGCGCCGAGAGCGCCCAGTTGTGCTCGGCCAGTTTCGCGAAGCCCAGACCCGGATCGAGGACGATCCGGTTGGGATCGACCCCGGCGGCGATCGCGTCGTCGGCGCGGGCCCGCAGCTCGTCACGGACCTCGGTCACCACGTCGGAGTAGACCGCGAGCTTCTGCATGTCGCGGGAGTGTCCACGCCAGTGCATGAGGATCCAGGGGCAGCCGGCGGCGGCCGCGACCGAGGCCATCCGCGGGTCGGCGAGCCCGCCGGAGACGTCGTTGATCACGACGGCGCCGGCCTCCAGAGCCGCCTCGGCGACCGCGGCGCGCGTCGTGTCGACGCTGACCGGTACGCCCTCGGCGAACAAGCCCCGGATCACCGGAACCACCCGGGCAATCTCGGTGGGAGCGTCCACACGCTCCGCTCCCGGCCGGGTCGATTCGCCGCCGACGTCGATGACGTGGGCGCCTTCTTCAAATAGGCATACGCCGTGTTGAACCGCGGCGTCGATATCCGTGTATCTCCCACCGTCAGAGAAGGAGTCCGGCGTGACGTTGAGGACGCCCATCACGACCGGGTGATCCCGGCGGAGCAGTTCAGCACCCGTGAGCTGCACGTCCAGCGGTGAAGTCGGCACAGGCAAAGGGTACGGGGCAGCAGGTTTTCGAACAGGTGTACGATGCCACGTGACTGAAATTCACGCACTCCTTCACCTTGGGTAACGAAACGGGCGCTTGTTGCTCGCAAGTACGAGCCGTACTCTTCGGATCTGGGCATCATGAAGTGACCGAAGAGAGCAGACGAGCATGGCAGTGCCCGAACAGCTCACTCGACGTGGTGAGCGCGAGGTAGCACCATATGGGCGTTGCCGTACGGCTTCACAACTGCAGCGTGTCCGTACCCCCCATACCGGACACGGGGAGGTTTACCGATGATCGCCACTGAACTCGCCGTCCTGGCGGCCCCAAGCGGCACCATCAATACCGAAGGCATCGTCACCTTCTTCGCGAGCAACATCGCACCGATCCTGCTCGCGGTGCTCGGCGTGATCTTCATCGGCCGGGCCAGCCGCGGCGAGATCTCCAAGGTCCTCACCAGCTCGGCGATCGCGATCGTGGGCCTGGCGTTCATCGCCGGCGCGGCGACGCTCTTCTTCGTCGGCGAAAACATCATCGACCTGATCTTCAACTGAGATGCGGCTCAGGACCGACGACGACATCTACCGGGCACGCCTGGTCTATCTGGGCCCGCCCGGATACACGCTGCCCATCCACCTGCCCTACGCGCAGTACGGGATGTTCGTCGTGCTGGTGCCGCTCTTCATGTTCCTCCACTACCTGATCACGCTCGACTTCGACCCGTTCCCGGCCTGGGAGATCGCCCTCGCCATGGTCACCACGTCGTACGTGTTCCGGCATGTCGACCCGGACCGCCCGGCCCGCGTCGTCATCCGCACCGCGCTCACCGACTGGCGCCGCACTCGCGAGCCCGCCGTGGAGCAACGCGATCCGAGACTTGTCGCCACTCGCATCCGCGTCCGGGAGGAGTTGGTATGACCAGTTGGATTGTCCCCGAGGTGCCGGCCGGGGATCTGACGGCCTCGACCGCTCGCGCGACAACGGTTGCCGCACGCGCTGCCGGGATCCGCGCATGACCGGAACCTCTCCGCACGGGCAGCCCCGCGCGGATGCCTCGCCCGCAGACAGGCACAGTAACGGTGTGCGATCGGACAATTACTCTCCGCCTGATCCGCTGGACAACTCGGACGAGCTCGTCGCCGCCCCCGGGCACGGCGGCGTCGGTGTCTTCCAGGCGCCGCAGCCGGTTCGCCCGCGTGGCACCGCTGTCGACACCACCATGGACATCGACTCGCCCTTCCTCGACCTGTTCGGCGGAACAGCCACCCCGGCGCGTACCACGAGTACCCGTCCGAGTGATGTTTACGCGAACCCGGTGGACTCCGATCCGGACCGTGGCTTCGGGTTCAACGACCGGGTGACCGCTCCGGATTCTCCGTCGCCGGTTTCCCCGGTCTCGCCTGCTTCGCCGCGTCCGCCGGCCCGGTCCGCGCCGCCGGTGCCGCCGGTTCCGTCCGCGCCGCCGGCGTCCTCCGCGCCGGCGGCTTCCTCCGCTGCGCCGGCTCCGTCGACACCGTCGGCTCGGCCCGCAGCGCCGGCTCGGCCGACAGCATCGGCTCGGCCCGCCGCGCCGGCTTCGGACGCGGTCGTCGAGGAGTCGCCCGGCTGGGGTGGCGCGCCGTTCACCCGGGCGCCGGTCGGGCCGGAACCGGACTTCTACTCCGAGCCCGAGCCGGTCTCGCCGGCGTTCCCGGCCGAGCCCGCGCCGGCCGCCGCGCCGATGCCTGACGAGTTCGACTTCAGCGAGTTCGACGACTGGCCGACCTCCGCGTCCGCCCCCGCCGCCGGGCACTCGCCGACCGGCGTGGCACCCGAGCCGCCGCGTCCCGCGGCCGTCGACCCGGGGCCCGCTCCGGCACTGTGGCAGACCCTTGCCGCTCCGGCTCCGGTGGCGAGCGCTCTACCCGTACCGGTGCCGGAGAAAGCGCCCGCCAAGCGTCCGGAGAAGGCTCCCGCGAAGCGGGAGAAGCCGGCGAAGCCGGTCCGGCAGCGCAAGGAGGGCAAGGCGCCTGCGGTTCGCCCGCAGAAGATGAGGTTCGGCGACCGCGACCCGGCCATGGAGCTGGCGATCAGCGAGATCGCCGGGCACCTGACGTTCACCCAGAGCACCGTGACGGCGTGGTACTCACTGCCCGAGGTGCGCTGGGCCTTCCGGCCCGACGCCGAGCGGGAGGCTCTGCTCAGCGCCATCTCCGAGCAGTACGCGGGCCTCGCCGGATTCCGGCTGCACCTGCGCCGGACCACCCGGCCGTTCCCGGCCGACGAGTGGGCCCGCACTGTCGACTCGTTCACCGCCAAACCGCTGCCCGACGTGCACGGCGCCACGTCGTGGTCGGACCATCTGGTCGCCGCGCAACGGCACCTGCTCTCGGTCAACCACGCCGAGGGACAGACGTTCCTCGGCGTCACGTTCGCCCGGCGCTCGCTCGGCGACACGTTCTCCGAGCGCATCCTGCGGATGTTCGGCAAGGGCACCTCCGACGGCGAGCGCCGCAAGCTGGGCCGGACCGTCGAGCAGTTCGACGAGGTGCTCAACGCGTTCGGCATGCGCGGGCGCCGGGTCACCCCGCAGGAACTGGAATGGCTGCTCTACCGCTCGGTGGCGCTCGCCATGGCGCCGCCCGGGCTGCTCTCCCCGGTCACCAACGGCCACTGGGAGACCGGTGACCTGCTCGCGCTCACCGAGCAGGTCGAGCGCTACCGCACGCCGTACGGGTCGACGGTCAAGCTGGTCAACCGGATGACCGGCGAGGAACGGCACGTCGCCGTCCTCTCCGTCGGCCGGATGGAGCCGCTGGAGATCCCGGAGAAGCACGAGCCGTGGATGCACTTCCACGAGCGCCTGCCCTGGCCGATGGAACTCTCCTCGCGGATCGACATCCTCGGCTCCAACAGCTCGTTCAAGAACCTCGAGCACCGGCTCCGCATGATCCGGTCGCAGCAGCTCGACTACGCCGAGCACGGCATCGACGCGCCACCGGAACTCGAACGCCTCGCCAAGCGGGCCCTGGTCATCGGCGACGAGATGACCACCGGGCTGCCCGTCGAGTCGGCCCGTGCGCACGGCTGGCACCGGATCGCGGTCGGCGGCGCCACCCGCGAGGAGTGCCTCGAACGCGCCCGGCGGCTCATCCAGCTCTACTCCCGGGAACTGCGGATCTCGCTGCAGCACCCGAAGAACCAGGACCAGCTCGCCCGCGAGTTCATCCCCGGCGAGCCGATCGCCAACACCGGGTACGTGCGGCGGATGCCGGTCAAGCTGCTCGCGGCGGCGCTGCCCCAGGCCGCGTCCACGGTCGGCGACCGGCGCGGGGACCTGATCGGGCGTACCGCGGGGACCTGCCGCCGTCCGGTCTTCCTGGACCTGCACTTCCCGATGGAGGTCCGGGAACGCTCCGGCCTCGGCGTCTTCGTGGCCGAGCCGGGCGGTGGCAAGTCGACCCTGATGGGCGCGCTCGGCTACCTGAACGCCCGCCGCGGCGTCCAGGTCACGCTGCTCGACCCGTCCGGGCCGCTCGCCCGGCTCTGCCAGATGCCGGAGCTGCGGCCGTACAGCCGGGTGCTGAACCTGACCGGCTCCGAACAGGGGACGCTCGCGCCGTACGCGCTGATCCCCACACCGATCCGTTCCGAGTTCGCGACCGGCCCGGCCGGCGACCGGGAATTCGAGATTGCGATCTCCAACGCTCGCGCCGAGCGCCGCATGCTCGTCCAGGACATCTGCTCGATGCTGGTGCCGCCGCAGGTAGCCAAGGAGGCGTCCACCGCGACGCTGCTCCGGCACGCCGTCCGGCAGGTCCCCGCCGAGGAGACGTCGACGCTGGACGACGTCGTCCGTACCCTCCAAGGTCTTGACGACGACGAGGGCAAGGAACTCGCCAACCTGCTCCTCGACACCGCCGAGATGCCGCTCGCGCTGCTCTTCTTCGGCCACCCGCCGCCGCACCTGCTCGGTGCCGACGCGGCACTCACCGTCATCACCATGGCCGGCCTCCGGCTCCCCGACCTCAAGATCGAGCGGGAATACTGGTCGGCGGAGGAATCGCTGGCCCTGCCGATGCTGCACACCGCACACCGGCTCGCGGTCCGTCGCTGCTACGGCGGCTCCATGTCGTCCCGCAAAATGGTCGGCCTCGACGAGGCACACTTCATGGAAGGCTGGCGCTCCGGCCGCTCCTTCCTGGTCCGCCTCGCCCGCGACTCCCGCAAATGGAACCTGGCCGCACTCGTCGCCTCCCAGAACCCGCGCGACATCCTCGGCCTGGACGTGCAGAACCTCGTCTCCACCGTCTTCGTCGGCCGCATCGCCGAGGACCAGGAAATCGCCTCCGAAGCGCTCCGGCTCCTGCGGGTGCCGGTCCATGACGGGTACGAGGCGACGCTCGCCTCCCTCTCCCAGGTGGACAGCTCATCCCAGCACCGCCTGGGCTTCCGCGAATTCGTGATGCGCGACGTGGACGGGCGGGTCCAGAAGGTCCGAGTCGACGTCTCGTATGTCGACGGCCTGCTCGACCATCTGGATACGACGCCGGGCGTGGCACCTCCTACGGTGATTCCTCTTCCGTCCGAGCTGGAGGATTGAGATGGTGCGGCGGGGGTTGGCGCTGGTAACGGCGATGATTGTCGTCGCGGTCGCTTCGATCGCTTGGGCGGTGGCAGCCCCGGAGGGAGCTTTTGCGGCGCCGGCCAAGGCGCCTGGGGGGCTCTGCAGCGTCGAGGAGTGGCAGCAGAATCTTTCGGGGTGTGTGGGACGGCTCGCCAAAGTGACAGGCACCCGAGCCGAATGTCTGACTCCGCCAACACCCAGCACCCCAGATTCCGGCTTGGCCGGATGGTTCGCAGAGCGCCCAAGTTCGTCCACTACTGGCAGTTACCCTGGACTCTACAGCGACTACGGCTATGCCGGTTATAGCTATTCGACCTACGATCTCGAAGGCGGCTGCGCAGCCTCGGTCACCGAAGCCGATACAAAAGTCGAAAACACAATCGCCAACGGCGAGCTAATGATTGCCACCGCGATCATTGGAGCATCGAACGCCCTACGAGAACGCGCATGGGAACCAGAGACCTTGTGGGGCTGGGCGAATCCTCTTGTCGACCAGGCGACCACAGCCGTTTATCAGAAAGTATTCAGCGTATTCGGTGTTGTGACGCTAGCCGTCGTTGGCATCTATCTACTGTGGCGCTCCAGGCAAGCCGATATGGGCGCCGCCACCACAACGGCTGGCTGGGCGATCTTGATCATGGTCGTCGTAACTGCCATTGCAGCTTGGCCAGTCCGCTCGGCTAACATCGCTGACCAGACATTGATTACGAGCCTCGGGGTAGTTCACGACGCAGTAGGACCACAGCCGGACAAACCCATCACCGGGTGCGCTCTAGGGCCGGAAGCTTGCACCGACAATCGGCCACCTGCGGTGCGCGCCAGCGACACAGCGACCGAGAGCATGCTGTATCGCAACTGGCTCCGCGGATTACTGGGATCGGCAGATAGCGAGACTGCACAGAAGTACGGAGAGGCGCTCTACGACGCCCGCTCACTAAGCTGGGACGAAGTCGAGAAGATTCGAAGCAACCCCGAGACTCGCGATGGCACCCTGGAACGCAAAAAAGACCAATGGATGAGGGTCGCCGAGCAGATCAAGAATGAAGATCCGGAAGCCTATAGCTACCTGCAGGGAATTAACGGAATGGAGCGCATCGGGGCCGGCTTTATTGCAGTGCTTGCGGCATTCCTGTTCGCAATGTTCGATATTACCGCCTCGATCCTCGTGCTTCTAGGGTTCTTGATTTTCAGATGGGCAGTAATCGTCGCCCCAATCCTTGGCACGATTGGCCTACTACGCCCGGCAAGCTCAGGGATTCGTCGCCTTGGCAATGCAGTCGTGGCCGCTATTTTCAATATCGCCATCTTCGGAACCGGCGCGGCTATTTATCTTTTCGCCGTTGACCTGATCATGAGCACCACGAGTCTTGCTGGATGGCTACAGGTCGTTTTGGTTTGGCTATGTGGAGTCGTCGGCTGGCTCCTTCTTCGCCCATACCGGCGCATCACTCAGCTTGGCGGGAAGGACAGCGCGGCCGCGATTGCGTCCGCTGGCTCGTGGCACCGCCGGTTCTTCCGTGACATGCGTGAGGCGGCCAAGCTCGAAGTTGCTGAAGGTGGGGGGACGCGCGAGCCGACATTCGGCAAGGACGGCCGTCCGATATACGTGGAACAGCGGAACCTGCGCCCTGAAGCTCGGTTGGAAGACCCAGCGCACTCGAGTGCCACTCGATCCGAGATCGTGAGCAGCGGCATTTCCACGGACGTCGCCACTCGTCCGGACGGTAAGGAAACCGTCCACGACGGAGCGCCCGTTCCGGCGTCCAAACGGCAGCAATCCGCTCCTGCCCGTTCGCGCGGGGCCGCAGAGTGGACCGAGCCCGAGGTTGCGGAGAAGCCCGCGTCGTACGCCATCTACCGACCGGAGACCGGAGCGACAAGTCAGGAGCCGGCCAGCCCGCGGATTCGTTCCGAGGCTCGGTGAGTGGTGTGGCAGGGCTGTTCGAACGCACGCTCACCGGGATCTTCCGGTCGCGGTGGGGTGTCGCAATCGTTCTGGTCACGATCGTGTTCGCGGTGGTGGGCATCGGCCGCCTCTTCTCTGACGGGGATGACGTCTCGCCACAGCTCGGTGCCGGAAGTCCCGCACCGGCGATCAGCATCGACCCGTCCGAGGATGACAGCGTCGTGTCGTCCGAGCCTCCGCCGACGCCGAAGACCAGTCCAGGGCAGGCCAAACCGGAGGCGGTCGCCTATGCCTTCGCCTCTGCATGGGTTGACCACCAGTCGGTGAGCGCGGAGAAATGGCGGGATCGTCTTCTACCGAACTCCACCTCCAATCTCTCTGATCAACTCCGTGGGGTGGATCCTGCCGGGGTGCCGGCCGAGCGAGTGATCGGCCGTCCCGAACTCGTAGCGGTCAACGACACCATGGTGAACGCGATCGTCACGATGGACTCCGGGAAGCTGAGCCTGCGGCTCATTGCTCCAGAAGGGCTCTGGCTGGTCGACGGCATCGACTGGGAGTCGGCGTGAGCGTTCCGCGACCACGCAGGATAGTCGTGCTTATCTCCCTGGTCGTGACGCTCGTGCTGCTTTGTTGCGGTGGAAGCGTGACAGCCCTGCTGCTCGGCAGCCTCAGCAATGATGAACAGAGCAGCCTCAACGCGGCACTTGGATGCGGTAAGGGCGGCGCGATCGACCCGGACTCGAAGTTGCCGAGGGTCAGACCCTATGGCGCAACTCAGATTCGTAACGCGGCCGTCATCATCAATGTCGGTGAGCAGCTGCAGATGCCCCCGCGTGCGTGGGTGATCGCCGTAGCTACTGCGATGCAGGAATCCCGGCTGGTCAACCTCGGGCACCTGGGTGCCCGCAACGACCATGACTCGCAGGGTCTGTTCCAGCAGCGGCCGAGTTC
This sequence comes from Actinoplanes sp. NPDC023936, assembly GCF_040639325.1. NCBI lineage: Bacteria > Bacillati > Actinomycetota > Actinomycetes > Micromonosporales > Micromonosporaceae > Actinoplanes > Actinoplanes sp. NPDC023936. The sequence continues at coordinate 28,328 of NZ_JBEZZR010000028.1, forward strand.
CGGGTGGGGGACGCCGGCACAGGTTCGGGACCCGGTCTACGCGAGCACCAAGTTCTACAACAAGCTGAAGACTGTCAACGGCTGGGAAACCATGCCGTTGACCCGGGCCGCACAATCCGTCCAGATCAGCGCTTACCCAGATGCGTACGCCAAACATGAACCGATCGCCACTCAGATCGTCAACATGCTCGCCGACGGGGCGGCCAGCGCGGCTGGGAACTCGGTCACGATGGTCTGCGCCGCCTCGGGTCAAATCGCAGCATCTGGTTGGACTGTTCCGCTGCGGGCTGGTGTCGGCTCAGGCTTCCGTAGTCCTGAACGCCCCAACCACCAAGGCGTCGACCTCAGCGTCGACAAGTACACACCGATCGCGTCGGTAGCAAGCGGCGTGGTCTCGTTAGTCAAATGCGACGAGGATTTCCGGGGCCGTAAGAGCTGCAATGTTGACGGCTATCCGGGCAAGGGCGGCTGCGGGTGGATGGTCGAGATCATCCATGCGGGAAACGTCATGACGCGTTACTGTCACCTGGTGCAACGGCCGTTCGTCAAAGAGAATCAGCAGGTTGCAGCCGGTGACATCATCGGACGAGTCGGCTCCAGCGGTAACTCCTCGGGCCCGCACCTGCACTTCGAGGTGCATCTGAACAACGACCGATCGAGCGCCGGCGCGGTCGACCCTGTTCGGTTCATGCGGCAACAGGGTGCGGCGCTGGGCGGTGAAGGATGAACGACGGATTCCCGGATCCTTTCGCTGCGAACTCAGGATGGGCCTTGGACGCTCCTCGTCCGGTGATCCCGACTCCAGCAACAATGGGCGGGCAACTCCGCGGCCGTCGCGTGGTGATCGGATCTCCCGGTCTGGGTTGGCGGGGCGACCTGCGTGCCGACGAGAAGGTCGTCCAGGGCAGCCGGACGTATGTTCCCGTCATGGCCGAATCCGAGTGGTATCGCGCCGAAGCAGAGCAAACTGAAGTGTTCGCCGCGCTGGTACCGGTTGATCGGGTGTGGGTCGAGGAGTTGGGCGTAGCCGGGACGACCTCATCCAACAGACCGGCGGAAGCACAACTGGTCACACTTGATGAGCCGCCGCGGCGGCCGCCGGTCGTAGCCACCGAGGCCGATTTCCTGGCCGGGCGCCGTGTCACTCGCTTGCTGGAAGACGGTGGTGAGCAGCGTGATCTCCGTGCGGTCACCGAGCTCTACACGAGCGAGGATGGCGAAATCTGCGCACGTATAACGGAAGAACTCGACTGGTACCGCTGGGGCTGGGACGGCCGCACACCAAGAACGTTAGAGGTACCAGCGCACCTACTCTGGATCGAATGATCACTAATATATTCTTGTAGCGCCGCAGACACGCCAGCCATTCTGCTCTACTACATCAAATCGCCACGAACTGCTGTCACGCCCGGCCTGCTTCGCAATAGTCCGAGTTAGGTCAGCTTCGACGGTGCCCTTGTCTCCAACGATCTTTACGTCAAGACTTGACCAAGTTGTCGAAATTCCAACCGAGTGCTCAATTTCACGATTTTGAGTATCCTCGCGGAAGCTTTGCAGCATATCAAAGTTGCCTGATCCGCAGCGATACAAAGCCGCTTCTTCGTCGTCCCTATTCACAAGGTAAGCACCCAGAAAGCTGTCCACCACAGCGTCGGGAGCCGTCCGCTCGATTTCGGTGGCGTCGTCGTATAGGACGAAGAAGATGCCTGCTCCGCCTAAGCACAACAACCCCATAACACCGGCGGTCAACGCTAGCAACAGCCGAACGCGACGGCTTCGCAGCCGGCCGCTCTTCAGCCCGCTTCCGCCCGGCATGGTGCCGCTCGGCACGCCTCCGCTTGACTCGCTTCCGGCTGGGCGGCTTGCGCCGTCTGACGTCACCACGGCTTTGACCTCCAAGGGCTCCGACACGCCCGCTCCCACACCACGAACCCTAATCCACCTCGAGAACATGGAAGTCCACACCGAACCCCCAATGCCGCTGGATCTCCACGATCGCCGCCTTGACCATCTCGAGGTCCTCGGAGGACACCACTGACTCGTCATCCCAGGTAGGCGCCGCCGGCAGGTAGAACCCGTAACTGAACAACCCCCGGTCGACCGGCACATGCATGACACGCCCCCGGTACTCGACGCGCATCGTCTCCCGGTCGACCGTCCGCAACAGCACCCCGCTGTCTGTCCGCGCGGCCTGGCTGCGGATCTCGTGGACTGCCAATCGTCACACCCCCGAAGGGTCGATGGTCGTGAGCCGCGTCGTCGCCGGGTTCTCGAACAGGGCCCGCCGTTCGACAGCGTTCCAGATGCCGTCGGCGCGCGGGTTGTGTGTCCAGGCGGTCACCTCGCCGACCGCGGTGGACGCATACCGTTCGGAGAGCCGGCCCCAGATGTCCCGGGCCTGCGTCTGCCGTACGGGTGATCCGTCCTCGAAGAGCCGCAGATCGTCGAAGGTCGCACCGCCCGGCGTCTTCTCCAGTGTCACCGACGTCACCCCATCCGTGTACTTCTCGGCGAATACCCGCATCGGCGTGCCGTCACCGGCGCGTCCGGAGTAGAAGGTCGCGCCGTTGACGGGGCTGCGCACGTCGACCTGCTCGACCTCACGCATGAGCCGATGGAATTCGGAGTTCTGCCCGAAATGACGGCCGAGGAGGCCGGCCTGGCGGACCAGAGCGCCGGAGGAGACCGGCAGCAGGTCCGCCGCACGGGTGAACATCTGCGCGATTTCGCCTTCGACGACCTGCAGCGACCGGTGGATGAGCTGCCGGCAGGCGAGCCGGGTGGCGGCCACGAAGACCGGTATTTCGGCGAGCGTGGCCCCGGCCGTCACGAACGACGTCGCCACGGCCTGGCCGACCTGGAACGCGAGCAGGGTGAGCTGGGCGATGTACGCGGTCTTCAGCGCGACCGTGACGCCGGCCATGGCGATGAGCCCGGCGCCGATCAGTTCGACAGCGGTGGCCGCGTCGGTGAGCCGCCGGCCGGGACCCTCGGGGCCGTTCCACCACTGCTCGAACGCCTCGACCGAGGCGCCCTCGTTCTCCATCCAGACCCGGCGGGCGGCGGCGTCGGCTTCGGTGAGGTGCCGCCGGAGCCGGGTGCCGTGCTCGATCCAGGCGAGGCCGTCGGCGTACAGCCGGTCCTCGTCGACCTGCGGCCAGCTGAGCCCGACCCAGCCGAGGGGCTCGGTCAGTTCCGCGGGCAGCTCGATGGTCACGGAAGGCCCCCGGGAGAAGCCGAGCCGGGGAAGGGCGAACCAGAGGAAGACAGATCGGACGCTGCGGCGAGATCAGCCATGGCCACCGCCCTGGCCTGCACGGTCAGGCTGACCGCCGCGTCACCCATCTGCTGCACATACGACCCGAGGGCCCCCAGCGCATGCCCGAGAATCGCCTGGTAGGCCAGCGCGAACGCACTTCCGCTCTCGTCCTCGCCCCACGGGTTGGCGGCCCCGGCCACTGTCGCATCAAGCTCTGCCACATCGGCGGCCATCCGCTGGGCGATCCCCGCCAGAGTGCTGCCGGTCGCGGCCACCGCGTCCGGATCCAACCGCATTTGTACGCTCATCTCACCGCACCGCCCTCCGGGTGATGTCGTAGAGCGCCGTGGAGATCTCGGCGAACCGCCGTTCGGCCGCCTCGGAGGCATCCGCCACCTGCTGGGCGAACGCCTCGCCGGTGGCCGGGGCCAGGCACTCCTGCGCGTCGAGGAACGCCTCCACCAGGCCGGATCGCAGGTCCTGGGCCGTCATGGCGGTCACCCGCGGATCCAGGATCAGGTCCCAGAGCCGTCCGTCGCTGGCGAGCTCGACCCGGATCCAGCCGCCGGCTGCCTCGCCCGAAACGATGTAGTTGGTGTCCACTGCGGCCTCCACAAACCAGCTGATCCTGTGCAGGCGAATACCACCGGAACACGCTTCGAGTTCAACCCGGCACGGAACGCGCCTACGGCGGGGCACGAAATCGGGATCGGGGACGCAACGCGGCGGCCGACGGCCTCTGGGATAGGTTTTATCCGCGGACAGGAGGTGGTGGCAGTGGCTGATTCGACTCTGCGGGTCCGGCAGGCCGCCGCCTTGCACCGGCAGGCGGTGGCGACAGTGGACGCGGCCGCCGCGGCGCTGGAGGCGTACGCTCCGGCCGCGGCCGACCCCCGCGACCAGTACGGGATAGCCGAGCGCCTGCGGGCCGCAGCGGCGCACCTGGCGCCCGGCTGGCGGGGCGTGACCCTGGACCCGATGACTCCCCTCGGCCCGCTGGGTGGCGACCCGAGCGGCGGGCCGGCACAACCGCAGTTCGTCCGGGTGGGTGTCGCTCAGCCGCTGGACGACGTCCGGTTCCCGGCGGTGGTGCCCCTGCTCGGCGCCGGCCACCTGACGATCGACGCCACCGCGACGGACCCGCGGGTGTTCGGCCTGCTGCGCGCGCTGCTGGTGCGGCTGTTCGCGTCGGCGCAGGCCGGTTCGCTGCTGGTCCGCGCGGTCGACGGGGTGGGCGGCGGCGCGGTCTTCGCCCCGTTCGAGGAGCTCGCCGACGCCGGCCTGATGTCGCCGCCGGCGACCGACCGCCAGGGACTGCGCGATGTGCTGTCGGAGGCGGAGAAATGGCTGCGCCCGGCCCGGGCCGGCAACACCCGCCGGGCCCGGCGGGACCGGACGCTGCTCGTCGTGATCGCCGGCCTTCCGGAGATGACCGAGGGCGAGGAGCTGCGCCGGATCGCCGCGCTGGCCCAGCAGGGCCCGGATTCCGGGCTGCACCTGATCGTGGCCGGCTGGCCGCCGGCGCCGCTGACCACCGAGACCACGCAGGCGCCGTTGCCACGGACCACGGCGATCTCGGTGCGCAACCCGTTCGCGATCATCGGCGACCCGCCGGGCGGCACGTTCGGGTCGGTGCCGGAGGCGCTGTGGCTGAACGCGCCGGTCTTCCTGGACGAGGATCCGCCTCCGCGCCTGATCGACGCGGTCTGCCAGGAGCTGGCGGCGGATTCCGCTGCGGCGTCCCGGGTGACGCTCTCCGACCTGCTGCCGGACTCGGCCGAGGATCTGTGGAGTGGTGACGCGGCGTCCGGGGTGGAGACCGTGGTGGGCCATCACGGCGACGTGCCGCTGGTGCTGCGTTTCAACGACCTCACTCCGCACTGGATGGTGGGTGGCCGGTCCGGCGCCGGCAAGACCGCGTTCCTGATCAACGTGCTGTACGGCCTGGGTGCCCGCTACCGCCCCGACGAGCTGGCGTTCTACCTGCTCGACTTCAAGGAGGGCGTCTCGTTCTCCGAGTTCGTGCCGACCCGGCGGGACCGCACCTGGCTGCCGCACGCGCGGGCGGTCGGCGTCGAGTCCGACCGGGAGTACGGCCTGGCCGTGCTCCGCGAGCTGGATGCCGAGATGGGCCGCCGCTCCCTGGCGTACAAGCGGGCCGGGGTGTCGCGCTTCGCGGATCTGCGGGCGGTCGCGGCCGAGGAGGGGCGGAGCCGTCCGCTGCCCCGGATCCTGTGTGTGATCGACGAGTTCCAGGTGCTGCTGGCCGGCAACGACCCGACGGCCGCCGAGGCGGTGGCCCTGCTGGAGTCGCTGGCTCGCAAGGGCCGGTCGTACGGGATTCACCTGGTCCTGGCGAGTCAGACCGTCCTCGGGGTCGAGGCGCTCTACGCGAAACGTGACTCGATCTTCGGCCAGTTCCCGGTGCGGATCGCGTTGCCGGGCGGTGGTGACGTGCTGGAGCCGACGAACGACTCGGCCGCAGGTCTGCCGCTGGGCAGCGCGGTGGTGAACACGGCCGGCGGCCTGGGCGGCCCGCGGGGTGCGACCCGGGGACACGAACGGGTGGTCCGGTTCCCCGATCCGCACGCCGATCAGAAACTGCTGAGCGACCTGCGGCACCGGCTGTGGGCCGCCCGCGACCCGGAGTCGCCGCAGCCGCTGGTCTTCGCCGGCTACGCGCACCAGCACCTCGCCGACGACCCGACGTACCGTGCAACGCTCGCCGGCCGGTCGTCCCGGCCCGCGGCGCTGCTCGGCCGGGTGATCGACGTGAACCTGTCGACCGCCACGTTCCCGCTGGACTCCTCGCCCGGCCGGCATCTGGCGATCCTCGGCTCGAACGCCGTCGGCGCCGAGGTGCTGGACGCGGCAGCGCGCAGCGTGGCGGCCTGCCACGCGCCCCGCACCACCCGGTTCGTGATCGCCTCGCTGGTGGCCGAGGGCGACGCCATGGCCTCCGCGCTGGCTGCCGAGATCGCCCACCGGCAGGACGTGGCGGTGGTCGACGCCGCCGGTCTCGCCGCCGAGCTGGACGCCGGGCGTCCCGGCTATCGGGTGGTGTTCGGGATGGACGCGGCGCCGCCGGGCAGCCTGAGCGGGCTGCGGCAGCTGCTGCGGGAGGGCCCGAGCCGGGGCGCGCACCTGCTCTCCTGGTGGCGCGGCGTGCGCCGGTTCGGCGAGGAGACCGGCGGCAGCATGGGCCGGGAGGACGTGGCCGGCCTGCTCTTCCTGAACGTGCCGCAGACCGACGTGACGCTGATGCTGGGCCGCGCGGTGGACTGGCACCCCCGCCCGAACCGGGTGCTGCTGCACGACCGGCACACCGACCGCACCGTGACAGTGGTCCCGTTCGTCGCCCCGGAAGCGGAGGAGCCGTGACCGAGCAGGCCGAACAGCGCGGGACGGTGCCGCCGCAGGCCGCGCCGCCGCAGGCCGCGCCGCCTGACCCGTGGGCGGACTACCTGGCCGCTGCCCGGGAGCTCGACGCGGTGCGCCGGGCGGCGAGCTCGATGGCGGGCGAGCATGCCGAGACGATCGCTGCCGCACGGCAGGAGCTTTCTTCGGTACGGGCACGGCTGACACCGCAGCGGGCACGACTGGCGCGCGACTTCGCCGTACCCGAATGGGAATTGACGCCGCAGGCGGAGGATCAGGCCGTGGCGATGGCGAAGGTGGCCGGCGGGCCGGCCGCCGTGCTCGCCGCGTTGCACGAAGCGCGCGCCACCGCGGACGCCGCGGATCACGCGTTCATCGGGCCGGCGCCACTCGGCCCGCATCGGCCCTACGGACGCAACCTGTTGATCTACGGGCCGTTCGCGTTCGTGGTGCTGCTGGTGCAGGTGATCCTGTTCCTGCTGGTCGGCTCGCCGCCGGACTACGCGCTGGCGTGCGGGCTGAGCATGCCGCTGCTGGCGTTCGGGCTGGGCTGGGCGACGATCGGTTTCGTCTACGACGACGAGGGTGTGAAAGCGGACCGGACCGCGGTGCTCGGCGTGATCGTCTGCCTGGTTCCGGTGCTGCTCACCTGCGCCGGGCGGGGCCTTCAAGCGCTGTTCGGCTGAGAGCGGACCAGATCGGGCCGCCCGGGACCGGGTGCACGAGACAGGGTGCGAGACAGGGGAGGAACCATGGCAAGCGTCGAAGAGGTCAAGGTCAACGTCGCCGCGTCGGTGGACGGTGCCCAGCGTGCCATCGCCGGCATCCAGCAGGTGTCGGACCAGCTCGATCAGGCGCTGCTGCTGCTGCGGATGACGGCGGTGGGCTCGTTCCACCCGGCGGCTGCCACCGCGATCGCGAATCTGGAGCAGGCCCGCACCCGCCTGGACGAGGCGACCGCGCTGACCGTGTCGGCGATGGACTCGGCCAACACGTTCCGCGGCCTCATCTGAATCAGCGGGCGTTTATCAGGGCCATCGCTTCGGCCCGGACCTTGCCGTCGGTCTGGAAGGCGCCTCGCACCGCTGAGGTGACAGTGCGGGCGCCGACCTTGCGGATTCCGCGCATCTCCATGCAGAGGTGCTCGCACTCGAGAACCACTATGGCGCCGCGAGCGGCGAGTTTCTCCATCAGCAGGTCGGCGATCTGCGAGGTGAGCCGCTCCTGGACCTGCGGGCGGCGGGCGTAGACCTCGACGAGCCGGGCCAGTTTCGACAGGCCGGTGATCCGCCCGTCGGTGCCCGGGATGTATCCGATGTGCGCCACGCCCTTGAACGGGAGCAGGTGGTGCTCGCACATGCTCTGCACCTCGATGTCACGGACCAGCACGAGTTCCTCGTGGTCCGCCTCGAACGTGGTGGTGAGCACGGTCGCCGGGTCGACCCGGAGGCCGGCGAAGAGTTCCGCGTAGGCGCGGGCGACCCGGGCGGGCGTGCGCTCGAGACCGTCACGATCCGGGTCCTCACCGATCGCGATGAGGATCTCCCGGATCGCTTTCTCGATCCGCCCGAGGTCGACGGCCTGCTCGACCGGCGTACCGGTGAGCTTGCCGTCGACCAGACGGGCGGCGAGATAGTCGATTTCGTCGTGCAAGGTGATCAGTTGCTGCTTTCTGAACCGTTCGCGTTCGGGTTCGGCCCGACCGCGATCTGACCGTCCGCCTCGGCCTGCGCCTTCAGCTTCTCCCGCTCGGCGGGAGTGAGCACCGGCGGCGCCTCGGACGGCAGCCGCTTGCCGAAGCCGTTGAACGGCGACATCGGCGGCCGCTTCACGACCCGGGCACAGATCCGGTTCATGTCGTCCTGGGTGATGGTCTCTTTCTCCATCAGCTCCAGGACCATGTTGTCGAGGACGTCGCGGTACTCGACCAGGATCTCCCAGGCCTCGTCATGGGCGAGCTCGATGAGGGCCCGCACCTCGGCGTCGATGTCGGCGGCGACCGCGTCGGAGTAGGACTTCTCGTGGCCCATGCTGCGGCCCATGAACGGCTCGTCGCCGCTGCTGCCGTACTTCACGGCGCCCAGCTTGGAGCTCATGCCGTACTGCGTGACCATCGCCTTGGCCAGGCCGGTCGCCTTCTCGATGTCGTTGCCGGCCCCGGTGGTGGGCTCGTGGAAGACGAGCTCCTCGGCGGCGCGGCCACCCAGCGCGTACGCCAGGGTGTCGATCATCTCGGCGCGGGTCTGTGTGTACTTGTCCTCGGTCGGCAGGACCAGGGTGTGCCCGAGCGAGCGGCCACGCGGAAGGATCGTCACCTTGTGCACCGGGGCGGAGTGCGGAAGCGCGTAGGCCACCAGCGCGTGCCCACCCTCGTGGTAAGCGGTGATCTTCTTCTCGTTGTCGCTCATCGCCCGGGTGCGGCGCTCGGGGCCCGCGATGACCCGGTCGATCGCCTCCTCGAGGAACTCGTTGGAGATCGCCCGCTTCTCGTTCCGGGCGGTCAGCAGCGCGGCCTCGTTGATCACGTTGGCCAGGTCGGCGCCGGAGAAGCCGGGCGTCCGGCGGGCCACCGAGTCGAGGTCGACGTCGGGCGTGAACGGCTTGCCCTTGGCGTGCACCCGCAGGATCGCCTTGCGGCCCTCCATGTCCGGGTTGTCCACCGGGATCTGCCTGTCGAAACGGCCCGGGCGCAGCAGCGCCGGGTCGAGGATGTCGGGCCGGTTGGTGGCCGCGATCAGGATGACCCCGCCCTTGGTGTCGAAGCCGTCCATCTCGACGAGCAGCTGGTTGAGCGTCTGCTCGCGCTCGTCGTGACCGCCACCCATGCCGGCGCCGCGGTGCCGGCCGACGGCGTCGATCTCGTCGACGAAGACGATCGCCGGCGCGTTCGACTTGGCCTGCTCGAAGAGGTCGCGGACCCGGCTCGCGCCGACACCGACGAACATCTCGACGAAGTCCGAGCCGGAGATCGAGTAGAACGGCACCCCGGCCTCGCCGGCGACGGCGCGGGCCAGCAGCGTCTTACCGGTACCGGGCGAGCCGAAGAGCAGAACGCCCTTCGGGATCTTCGCGCCGAGCGCCTGGTATTTCGCCGGGTTCTGCAGGAAGTCCTTGATCTCGTGCAGCTCCTGGACCGCCTCGTCGGCGCCCGCCACGTCGGCGAACGTCGTCTTCGGCGTGTCCTTCGTGATCATCTTCGCCTTGGACTTGCCGAAGTTGAGCACGCGCGAGCCGCCACCCTGCATCTGCGACATGAACAGCAGCAGCAGGATCACGAGGATCGCGATCGGCAGCAGGTTGATCAGCAGGCTCAGCAGAATGTTGTCGCCGGAGACCGTGGCGTCGACCGTCCCGGAGACACGCCCGGTGGCCTTGGCCTGCAGGACGTCGTCCCAGATCTGCTCGGTCGCCTCGTACGGGTACTGAGTCTCGATCTTGTCAGTGGACTTGCCGTCGAACCGCTCCTGGGCGTCCAGCTCGATCTGGAGCGTCTGCTCCTTGTCCTTCTGGACGACGTTTTTGATGCCGCCCTGGTTGAGTCGCTCGAGAGCGATGGAAGTATCGACCCGCTGGTAGCTGGGACCACTGGTGAAGAAAGAGCTCAGCGCGACTACGCCGATGATCACCAGAATGATCCAGACCACCGGGCGGCGGAAGAAACGCGTACGTTCCATACTGTTGTCGGGCGCCAAGCGCCCGGACCCTCCTGATCGGCGTCCTGGTCACCTCAACGTCGCCGCCCACCGGCGGCCGCCGGCTTTCCGATACCCCTGTCCGGTGACGGTGAATCGGGACCGGCCCCTCCGGCGTTTGTGACACCACGCCATCGGTCACTCGACCGTACACCGTAGGTACCGATTACGAACCCGTGAGCCCGGAGGGCGAGCCCCCCGTACCCGGCGATAAGTACGGGCGGTTTCGGTGTAAAACCGCCCAGAACGACTCTTACTGTGAACACGCTGGGAAAGCGGTTCAGCTACGGGCGTACACCTCCGGCTTCAGCACCCCGACGTACGGCATCTCGCGGTAACGCTCCGCGAAGTCCAGCCCGTAACCCACCACGAACTCGCTGGGGATGTCGAAGCCCACGTACTTGACCGGGACCTGCACCTTGACCGCGTCCGGCTTGCGGAACAGCGCGACCACCTCGACGCTCGCCGGCGAGCGCGACTCCAGGTACTTCATCAGCCAGGAGAGGGTCAGCCCGGAGTCCACGATGTCCTCGACCACCAGCACGTGGCGATCGGTGATGTCCCGGTCCAGGTCCTTGAGAATGCGCACCACACCCGAGGAGGTGGTGCCCTGCCCGTACGACGAGACGGCCATGAACTCCATCTCGGTCGACGGGCCGTGCCGGCCGAGTGCCCGGGCGAAGTCGGCCATGAACATGACCGCGCCCTTCAGCACGCAGACCAGCAGGATTCCGTCTTTCGCGTCCGCGTGGTCCGCGGAGACCTGCTTGGCCAGCTCATCGATCTTCTCCCGGATCTGCTCCTCCGAGATGATCACGTGGTCGATGTCGGCGTCGTACCAAGAACCATCAGCCATGGGCTAAGACTGCCCCATGGAGGTTACCGATTGTCGAACGGGGCCGGATTCCGATGAGGTGGCCTCACTTGATATGGGCCGGAACCACCCGAACGAGGCGATCCGCACGGCGGGCCACGACGATCCCGTCGGGCAGGAAGACCGGTCCCTGACCGTGCCACTCCGAGATCAACGCGTCCATGGCCACCACGTGCCGGTACGCCAGCGCGCCACCCGGCGCACCCAGCTCCCGCGCCCATCGGTGCAGCACCCGGCTGCGGATCGCGGCCGCCAGCCCGGCCAGCACGGGCACCGACAGCCCCTCCGGGACACGCGCCGCGGCGAGCGCGCCGGCGGCCAGCTCGTCGAGGGCCTCGCTGTCCGCGGCCACCAGTGACGCGGTCCGTGCGAGGTTGCTCACCACGGCCGGGCCGAGCGCGTCCACCAGCACCGGCAGCACCGCGGCGCGGACCCGGGACCGCGCGTACGCCGGGTCGCTGTTGTGCGGGTCCTCCCAGGGGGCCAGGCCGAGCGCCGCACACGCCTTGCGGGTGTCCGCCCGCGCCACGTCGAGCAGCGGCCGCCGGAACACGCCGCGCCGCCCCGGCATCCCGGAGAGCCCGCGCGGGCCGGCGCCGCGGGCCAGCGCCAGCAGCACGGTCTCCGCCTGGTCGTCGCGAGTGTGGCCGAGCAGCACCGCGGCCGCGCCCAGCTCGGTGGCGGCGGCGCTGAGCGCTTCATAACGCGCGGTGCGGGCGGCCGCCTCCGGTCCGCCGGGCAGGCCGGCCACCGAGACGGTCTCGATCCGCACCGGGTCGAAGCCCGCGTCCCGGGCCCACGCGGCCACCGACCGGGCCCGGCGGTCCGAGCCCTCCTGCAAGCCGTGGTCGACCGTGACCAGCCCCACCCGGGAGAACGCGAACCGGGCCGCCGAGGCCAGCGCGAGCGAGTCGGCGCCGCCCGAGCAGGCCACCAGCAGGAGCGCGTCGGACGGCAGGTCGGCCAGGCCGCGGCGCACCGCTGTGCGAACGGCGGCGACCGGGGCCGGGATCCGGGCCATGGTCTAGTGGTGCACCCGGGCGACGTACGCGTCCGGGTCGCCCAGCTCCTCCAGCCGGGGGAGGGTGAGCGGCGACTCGAAGACCCGGTTGAAGCCGGCCATCCCGACCCGCTCGACGACGCCGTGCACGAACTTGCGGCCCTCCGCGTACTGCCGCATCTTGACCTCGATGCCGAGCAGGCGGCGGATCGCCTTCTCCAGCGGGTTGCCGCTCTCCCGGCGCCTGTTGAATTTCGCCCGGATCGAGTCGACCGACGGGATGACCTCCGGGCCGACGCCGTCCATCACGAACTCGGCGTGGCCCTCGAGGAGGGTCATCAGCGCGGTCAGCCGGTCCAGCACGGCGCTCTGCGCCGGCGTCTGCACGATGTCCAGCACCGAGGCCCGGCTCTCCGGGTCACGCACCGCGTCGGAGAGCGTGGCGACACCACGGCGCAGCCGCTCGAGAATGTGCTCGCCGCCCTGCGACGCGTCGACGAACGCCTGCACCTCGCCGAGGAAGTAGCCACGCATCCACGGCACCGCGGTGAACTGAGTGCGGTGCGTCACCTCGTGCAGGCAGACCCAGAGCCGGAAGTCGCGGGAGTCGGCGCCGATCTTCCGTTCCACCTCGACGATGTTCGGCGCGTTCAGCAGCAGCTGGCCGGGCTCGCCGGAGAACACTTCGTACTGCCCGAGGACGCGACCGGAGAGGTACGCCAGGATGGTCCCGGCCTGCACCCCGGTGACCCGGGACCCGATCGCGTCGGCGAGCGGGCCGGGCGGATTGTCCCCGGCGATCCGGCTGACCAGCGGGCCGATCACCCGCTGGAGGCCGGCGATGTTCACCTTCGCCCAGTCCCGCCGGTCCACCACACGCACCGGTGGAACCTCCATCTGCGAGGTCAAGCCGGTGTACGCCGCCACATGCCCCGCCGCTTCCTCGGTGAGTGCCCGCAGCTCGGCAACCACCTGCGTGGCCTCCTCGAGGGAGACCGCAGGGCCGGTCTTGGAGAGCGCGCCCGCGGTGGCGGCGGCCAGATCCCAGTCAACGAACTGCGCCATGCAGCCCACCGTACCCGTGCGGAACCAACCGGCCCTCCGGTGAAACCCCGGGGTCTGTCCTCAGCAGCCGCACGCCACCAGCCGTGCCGCGATCTTGTCGAGCGCCGCGCGGGCGGTCACCGCGTTCGCCCCGCCGACCGCCATGATCGCGAAGGCGAGCACCCGGCCGTCCTTGGTGACCAGCACACCGGCGAGGGTGTTCACCCCGCTCAGCGACCCGGTCTTGGCCCGGACGATGCCCTGCGCGGTCTGGTTCGGGCTGGGCACCACGAACCGGGTACGCAGCGTGCCCGACCAGCCGGCCACCGGCAGCCCGTTGAACATCGCGCTCAGGCTGGCGTTCTTGCCGCTCGCGGCGAGGGCCAGGGTCCGCACGAGCATGGTCGGGCTGATCCCGTTGTTCCGGGAGAGGCCGCTGCCGTCGTACAGATTGGCCTCGTCGGCCGGAAGGCCCAGCTCCCGCAACTTCTCGAGCATGGCCTCGGCGGTGTTCTCGAAGCTCGCCGCCGGCTTGCCGGCGGCGAGCGGCACCTGCCGCGCGACCGTCTCGGCCAGCACGTTGTCGCTCTGCTGCAGCATCCAGTCGACGATCTGCACGAGCGGAGGCGAGTCGACCCTGCCGAGCTCCTTGCCGGGCGTCCAGGCGTTCCCGGCCGCGGCCGACGCGCCGGGCGCCGGGGCGCTCCCCGACTCGGCGAGTTGCGGCGCCTCGGCGACCCGGACCGACGTGGAGGACGCGCCGATCGCCTTCGCGAACAGCTTGCCGGCCGCGTTCGCCGGGTTCACGTACCGCGGGTCGCCGCCGAACTCGTTGTGCACCGGGTCGATCCGGCCACCGTTGGTCATGAACGGCTGGATCCGGGCCACCTGCCCGTCCCCGATGTCGCTCGAACCCCATCCGGTAGCCGTCTCCGGACCCTCGTAGAGCGACAGGTCCACGAACACCCGGGTGGCCGGGGTGCCGCCCAGCGCCTTCTTCACCCGCTCGGCGAGCGTGTCCAGCCGCGCCGCGCCGGGGAACAGCTGATTCCCGTCCACCGACATGGTCGCGTCGCCCGCGCCGATGATCACGACCTCACCCGGGTTCTCCCCGGCCACCACGCGGGTGGTCAGCCGATAGGCCGGCCCCCGGGCGGCCAGCGCGGAGGCCGCGGTCAGCAGTTTGGTGGTCGAGGCCGGCGTGGTCGGCACGTCGGCGTTCTGCGCGTAGAGCACGGTCTCGGTCGCCGGGTCCAGCACCGAGACGTGCACCGAGCTTCCCAGCGCGCTCGCACCCACCAGCGGGTCGAGCGCCGCCTGCACCGCAGCGGTGTCCGGTGTCGCGCCGTCCGCCTCGGCGGCGGCGAGCACCGGCGTGGGCGTGGGCTCCGGCGCGACCGGCGCGGCACTGGGCGAGCCGGCCGATTCGGTGCCGAGCCATCCGTCGACCGGCCCGGGCCGCACCACCAGACCCACTGCCGCCACCAGCGCCAGCAACACCACGACCGAAAGAACAGAAACCAATTTCGTACGGGATTTCCGACCAGCTCCCGCCTCGTCCACGCCAGCGCCGTCGCTGGTCACGGCCGTTGCGCCGCCGCCGGCGACGGGCGCGTCGCCGGCCGCGCGCGCCCCGGCGGAGGAGGCCGACGCCGCGGGCCGCGTCATGTTCAGTGGCACGGAGGCCCGCCCATAGCTACCACTACCCGAGATCGGCTTGACCTCAGGCACGCCCCCCGCCGCCGTGGCCGGGTTGGGGTTCAGCTGAGCGGTGGCCTCTCCCGGCCGGGCAACCCCGGGGAACTGCGCTGTCGCATCCCCCGGCTGCCCCCACGGATCCCCGCCACGCACCTCGGGAATCTGCGCGGTCGCCTCACCCGGACCTGCTCCCTGACCCTGCTGGTTGAAGCTTTGCCCCGAATTGCCGGAATTCGCAGGCGGACCGGACGACCACGGATTGCGCGGCGAGTTCCACGGCCCCACCGGCCCCGGCCCGCTCGGCGGATACTCCCCACCGGCCGACGGCGCGACAGGCGGCGCACCCGGCACAGCGGGCGGTGGACTCGGCACGGCAGGCTGCGAATGCGGCACGGCTGGCTGCGGGTTCGCCGGAGGCATCTGGGCGGCCGGCACCACCGGGCGCGGATTCGGCGCAGGCGTCTGCGCGGCCGGCCTCGCCGGCTGCCCGGGCGCCTCCTGCCCCGCAGCGGGACCGGCAGACGGCGGCCGCGCCCAGTCCACGGGCGGGACGCTGCCACGGCTCGGGATCTGCTGCGTGCCACCGGCCCAGTCGTAACTGGCCGCCGGGTCGGAGATCGGCGAACCCGGCCACGGCACCGTGCCCGGCACGCTCGCCCGCCCCGGACCGCTCACAGGCCCCGGACCGCTCACTGACCCCGGACCGCTCGGACGATCCGCTGCCGGCCACCCCGCACCCGGCGCGGAGCCCTGCTGCCAGGGGAAGGGCTGGCGGTACGCCTCGGGAGACGCCGCCTGCCCAGCGCCCGGCTGTGCGCGGCCCGCCTGCTCCGATGCGGCCTGCTCGGATCCGGGCACGCCGGATCGACCGGCCGCCCTTTTACCCTCTTCGGCACCGGATTGCGAACTCGACACGCCGTCATTGGCCGCGCCGTCATGTGAATCTTGCCTCGTCACACGCCCCTCCTCGCCCGTGGCGTCAGACTTAGGGGAGACTAGCGACATCCGGCACACCGTTGCGCGCGGATCCTGCGGGCCCGGCTTCCACGCCCCGCTTCCCGCCCGGCGGACCGGTCTAATCACGCGGGCAAGCAAAAGGGGAGCGAAAATAATGGATTTCGACGTCTTGGTTGAGATCCCCAAGGGGCAGCGCAACAAGTACGAGGTAGACCACAAGACGGGCCGCATCCGGCTCGACCGGACCCTCTTCACCGCGACTCAGTATCCCGCGGACTACGGCTTCATCGAGGGCACCCTCGGTCAGGACGGTGACCCGCTGGACGCTCTCGTCCTGATCCAGGAGCCGACTTTCCCGGGCTGCCTGGTCCGCGCGCGTGCGATCGGCATGTTCCGGATGAGCGACGAGAAGGGCCGCGACGACAAGGTTCTCTGCGTTCCGTTCGAGGACCCGCGTCAGGAGCACCTGCGGGACATCCACCACCTGGGCGAGTTCGACCGCATGGAGATCCAGCACTTCTTCACGGTCTACAAGGACCTGGAGCCGGGTAAGTCCGTCGAGGGCGCCACCTGGGTCGGCCGCATCGAGGCCGAGAACGAGATCCGGGCGTCCTTCAAGCGCGCTGAGGCCGCCGAGGCCGAGGAGCACGGAGAGCACTGACCGGACGCTCCCGCCGATACCGCTGACGACCGCACCTGCGGGGCGCTACGCCTCGCAGGTGCGGTCGTATGCAGGCGCCTGGGAACAGCGGACGTCCGGGAACAGCAGGCGTCCGGGAACAGCAGGCGTCAGGAGATGCCGGAGAGCGCGGCGTAAAGTCCGGCCACCGCGCAGGCCACCGGGATCACCGCGATAACGGCGAGCCCCTCCAGCAGGTCGGCCGCTCGGCTCAGATAGGGCGAGGGCGGGCGGTACGCGTACCGGGAACCTGCGACGACTGTGACCGACGCGACAAGCAGGACCACCCCGATCAGGGCGGGCAGACGCCGCGCGTCCCAGTCCTCGGTGAGCAGCAGATCGATGCCGAGGGCGGCGAAGCCGCCGAGGCCGGCCACCAGGAGCGGGGCGCGCAGCCGCCCGGTCACGAAGAGGCGGGCGCGGAGCAGCAGCGCGGTCGCGGCGGCCGCGATCAGGATCCGGGCGGAGAGCGTTCCCTCGGCCGCGAGCAGGGCGAATCCGGCGATGGCCGGCACGGCGAGGCCGAGCAGCATGCCGGTCAAGATCTCATCGGTACGGTCGACCGCGGCGAAGACGGCGTCCCGGCCGGGTGGCTCGTCCCGGGCCGGTTCCGGGCGACCGGGCGTCCGGGCCGGCAGCGCAAGCGGCGGCAGCGGCATGCGGCCGAGCCGGACGGCGAGCACCGGCAGCACGCCGAGTCCGCAGACCAGCACCGAGATCAGGGCAGCGGCGGCGGCCGCGACCGTGGAGGCCTCGGCGATCAGGGCGGTCAGCAAGCCGAGCACCCCGGCCGTCACGCCGGCCACCGGAATCCGCGTCCCGGCCGGAATCGCGAGCGCGCCGAGCAGCGCCGCCACCGTGAGGGCCACCGCTCCGGCCGGCACGTCCCAGCCGGCGCCACTCGATCCCGCTCCGCCGGCCGCGGCGAACGGCAGCGCGTAGCCGCCGAGTGCCGCCCCGGTGTACGCGTAGCCGTACCCCCGAACCGCGATCGTCCCGCCGAGCAGGAGCAGCACCGCCGCGGCCAGCCCGGCGGCACCCCGGCCGGGACCGGCAGTGAACAGCGCGAACAGGCCCAGCCCGAGCGGCACCGCGGCGGACGCGAGCGCGGCCGTCCGGGTGGTCTCCGGCGTCCAGATGCCGCCGCGCCGGCGAGCGCCCTCGGCGACCGCCTCCACCACGTCGTCGTATTCGATCTCCGGCCACTCGTCATACGCCGGGACGAGGTGTAGCACCTCGCCGTCCCGTACCCCCTGGGTGAAGAGACCCTGGCCGGTCGCGAGAGCGACGCCGTCGGCGCGCCGGAGCACCCACCCGCCGTGGTTCTCCCCCCGGTCGGCGAGGTCCTCGCCGGCCTGCCGCAGCACGTCGGGCAGCAGCTCGGCGAGCGGCACCTGCTCGGGCAGGGCGACGTCCAGCCGGCGCAGTGGCGCGCTGATCGTCACGCGGGCGAGTCCGGTGCTCATCAGGCACCTCCGGAACGGGAGTTGTCCACAGGCGTGAATTCAATGCTGCGGACGGCACGCACTCTACCTAGCATCGTGAGGACATCGCTACGGAGAGCAACAAGATCGGAGTCCGATGGGGACGGTCACGGTCCGGCGGCCGCCACGCCGCCCGGAACCCGTGATCCCGTCGGGCCCGCTCACCATCGATCCCCCGCCGGAGATGCCCGCCCAGCCGACCGGACGCTGGCAGCAGTGGCTGCTGGCACTGCCGATGCTGGGCGGCACCCTCGCCATGGCGATGATGATGGGCCAGGGGCAGGGCGGACCTTATGCGTACGTGGTGGGCGGGCTCTTCGGGATCTCGTCGCTGGCGATGCTCACCATGTCGCTCGGGACCACCGGCGCACCGCGGCGGGCGGAGTTGATCGCCGCGCGCCGGGAGTACCTGCGTCACCTCGCCGGCCTGCGGCGCCGGGCCCGCCGGACCGCCCGGATGCAGCGGATCGGGCTGCTCTACCGCCATCCCGACCCGGACCGGCTGTGGTCCACCGTCGACAGCCACCGGCTCTGGGAACGCCGGCCTGAGGACTCCGACTTCGGCGTGGTCCGGATCGGACTGGGACCGCAGTCGCTGGCCACCCCGCTGACACCACCGGCGACCCGGCCGCTGGACGAGCTGGAGCCGATGACCGCCGGCGCGCTGCGGCGGTTCCTGGAGGCGTACGCGGTGGTGCCGGATCTGCCGGTGGCGATGTCGGTACGCGGCTTCGCCCGGGTCCTGATCAGCGGCGGTGAGGCTCGCGCCCTGGTCCGCGCGGTGCTCGTGCAACTGGCCGTCTTCCACGCGCCGGACGACCTGATCATCGCGGTCTGCACCGGCCCGGGAACCCGGGACGACTGGGAGTGGGTGAAGTGGCTGCCGCACAACGGTCATCCGGCCCGCTCCGACGCGCTCGGCCGGCTCCGCCTGATCGGCGACCCGGCACTGCTGGACGATCTGCTGACCGGCCGCTCCGGGCCCGCGGCCGTCCCGCATCTGGTGGTGGTGACCGACCGGCCGGACAAACCCGTCCCGATCGGATTCGACGGTGTGACAGTGCTCGACCTGGACACCGCGCCGCCCCGGTTGCCGGACGCCTCGACGCTGGTCCTGGAGATCGACGACGACGGCACACTGCGCACGTCCACCGTGGACGACCACGGCGTGGCCGGCCGGGCCGACCGGCTGGCGGTCGCGCAGGCCGAGGCCATCGCCCGGCGGCTCGCGCCGCTACGGCTGGAGACCGGGACCGACCCGGCCGGACCGGCGGCCGGGTCCGACCCCGGCCTGGCCGAGCTGCTCGGCATCGGCGACCCTGGGACGCTGCCCTCGGTGCACCGGTCGGACCGGCATCGGCTGCGCGTGCCGATCGGGGTGGACGACAACGGCCGGCCGGTCGAGCTGGACCTCAAGGAGTCGGCGCAGGACGGGATGGGCCCGCACGGGCTGATCGTCGGCGCGACCGGGTCCGGCAAGTCCGAGCTGCTGCGCACGCTGGTGCTGGCCCTGGCCGCGACCCACTCCGCCGAGACGCTGAACCTCGTGCTGATCGACTTCAAGGGCGGCGCCACGTTCGCCTCGATGGACCGGCTGCCGCACACCGCCGCTCTGATCACCAACCTGGCGGACGCGCTGCCACTCGTCGACCGGATGGCCGACGCGCTCGACGGTGAGCTGCTGCGACGGCAGGAACTGCTGCGCCGATCCGGCAACTTCGCCGGGCAGCGTGACTACGAGCGGGCCCGTGCGGCCGGCGCGGCGCTGCCACCGCTGCCGTCGCTGCTGGTGATCTGCGACGAGTTCTCCGAGCTGCTCCAGCGCAAGCCGGAGTTCCTCGACCTGTTCCTGCAGATCGGGCGGCTCGGGCGGTCGCTCGGCGTGCATCTGCTGCTGGCCAGCCAGCGGCTCGAGGACGGGCGGCTGCGCGGCCTGGACACGCATCTGTCGTACCGGATCGGGTTGCGGACGTTCTCGGCGCTGGAGTCCCGGGCGGTGCTGGGGGTGCCGGACGCGTACGAGCTGCCGCGCTCGCCCGGCCACGGATACCTGCGGTCCGGCACCGAGCCGCCGATCCGGTTCCGGGCCGCGTACGTCTCCGGCCCGTCCCCACGCCCCCGAGAGCTCGCTCCCGCCCCGCCGCGGGTCCTGCCGTGGACCACCCGCCTGCTGCCGCTCCCGGCCGCCGACCGCAGGCCGGAGCTGGAGGGCCCGCCCCTGGCCGACGTGCTGGTCGGCCGTCTCGCCGGCCACGGCCCGCCGGCGCATCGGGTCTGGCTGCCGCCGCTGGACCGGTCCGCCACCCTGGACGACCTGCTCGGGCCGCTCGCCACCGACCCGCGGCGCGGGCTGACCGTGGCCAACCCGGCCCTGCGCGGCGCCCTTCAGGTGCCGATCGCCCTCGTCGACAAGCCCCGTGAGCAGCTGCGCGACGTGCTCTGGCTGCAGCTGTCCGGCTCGGCCGGGCACGTGGCGGTGGCCGGCGGCACCCGCAGCGGCAAGTCCACCACGCTGCGCACGCTGGTCTGCGGCCTCGCGCTCACCCACACCCCCGCCGAGGTACGCGTCTACGCCCTCGACTTCGGCGGCGGAACACTGAGCGCCCTGCGCGGCCTGCCGCACGTGGGCGGCGTCTTCGGCCGGCTGGAGGCGGAGGGGGTGCGCCGCACCGCGGGCGAGATGGTGGCGCTGCTCACCGAGCGGGAACGGCAGTCCCACCCGCAGGACCCGCACGTCTTCCTGGTCGTCGACGGCTGGTCCACGCTGCGCACCGACTTCGAGGAGCTGGAGCCGGTGCTCACCGACCTGGCCACGCGCGGGCTCGCCTACCGGATCCACCTGGTCGCCGCCGCGTCCCGGTGGACCGATTTCCGCCCGCCGATCCGGGATCTGTTCGGTTCCCGGGTGGAGTTGCGCCTCGGCGACCCGGCCGACTCGGCGGTGCATCGGCGGGCCGCGGCCGCGGTGCCCGAGGGACAGCCGGGCCGTGGGATGACCGAGCACCCGGACGACCGGGACCGCGGGCTGCACCTGCTCACCGCCCGGCCGGAGGTGTCCACACTGGGCGACACGGCGGCGCTGGTCAAGGCGGTGGCCGCAGCCTGGGAGGGGCCGGTGGCGGCCCCGGTGCGGTTGTTGCCGGCCGTGGTGGCGTACCCGGGTCCGGGGCCTTCGGAGGGCACCGGCCTGCGCGTGCCGATCGGCATCGCCGAGAGCGATCTGCGGACCGTGGAGCTGGATTTCGCAGCCGATCCGCACCTGCTGGTCCTGGGCGACGCGGAGTGCGGCAAGTCGTCGTTCCTCCGCGCGCTCGTCACGTCGCTGACCAGCCGCTTCACACCGGAGCAGGCGCGGATCATCCTGGTCGACTACCGGCGCGGCCTGATCGACCTGCCGCACACCGAACACCGCATCGGGTACGGCATACAGGCTCAGCAGACAGCCGATCTGATCCGGTCGGCGGCCGGGTACATGGAACGGCGGCTGCCCGGGCCGGACGTCACGCCGGACCGGTTGCGGACACGCTCCTGGTGGACCGGACCGGAGCTGTTCGTGCTCGTCGACGACTACGACCTGGTGATGGCGGGACCGGCCAACCCGCTGACGCCGCTGCTCGACCATCTGCCGCAGGCCCGCGACATCGGGCTGCACCTGGTGCTCACCCGGCGGGCCGGCGGCGCGGGCCGGGCCCTGTACGAGCCGGTGATCCAGCGTCTGCGGGAGCTGTCCGCGCCGGGCCTGGTGATGTCCGGGCCGGTCGAGGAGGGTGTGTTGCTCGGCACCGTGCGAGCGGGACCGTTACCACCAGGGCGTGGTCACCTGATCACGCGGCGTGAGGGAGCGCGGCTGATTCAGCTGGCCTACCTGCCACCGTTTCGGGATTCGGAAAAATCAGCAGACTCCGCGTGCGATTAAGCGCGGCCGACCGCAGCGACACGCCGACCGTGGGGAGTAATCTCCCTCCATCGACTGACCACCCTCACCAGAGCGAAGGCGGTGTTCGTTGCCGAGCCTCTCCCGCCGGACGACCGCCGCCACACTGGCCGGGCTCCTGACGCTCGCCTTTCCCGCCACCGCGGCCGTCGCCGCCCCGCCGATCGTGGCCGAGCCGGTGGTCACCACCGACGACTCGGTCCGCTCCGACCAGTGGCAGTTGCAGGCGCTCGACCTGGCCGGCGCGTGGTCCTACGCGGAGGGCGCCGGCGTGACCGTCGCGGTCCTCGACTCCGGCGTCGACGCGCAGCACCCCGACCTGGACGGCCAGGTGCTGCCCGGCCTCGACCTGGTCGACACCAAGGGCGGCGGCGAGAGCGACCCGGTCGGCCACGGCACCACCGTCGCGGCCCTGATCGCCGGCCGCAACGACGACGACGCCGGCGTGGTGGGCATCGCTCCCAAAGCCAAGATCCTTCCAGTCCGGGTTCTGGACGAGCAGAACCGATACGACGACGCGCTGATCGTGGCGCAAGGGGTCCGCTGGGCGGTCGACCACGGCGCCAAGGTGCTGAACCTGTCGCTCGGCGGCAGCGGCTCCAGCGCCACCCTGGCCGCCGCGCTCGACTACGCGTTCGCCAAGGACGTCGTGGTGATCGCCTGCACCGGCAACGCCAGCGCGTCGGCCAGTTCGGAGAACAGCGGGGTGTGGTACCCGGCTCGCGAGCCCGGCGTGGTCGCGGTGGCCGGCACGGAGCGGGACGGCACCAGCCTCTGGGAGGGTTCGATCACCGGCAAGGAGACCGTGCTCGCCGCGCCCGCCACCCAGCTGGTCGGCGCCCGCGGGCCGGACGACTACTGGCGCGTGCAGGGCACCAGCTTCGCCGCGCCGATGGTGGCCGGCGCCGCCGCCCTGATCCGCTCCCGCTGGCCCGACATGCCGGCCGGCGAGGTGATCAATCGGCTGATCAGGACCGCTGACGACCGGGGCGAGCCCGGCCGGGACGACAAGTTCGGCTTCGGCCTGGTGAACCCGGTGGCCGCGCTCACCGCCGACGTCCCGTTCGTCACCGACAACCCGCTGGACACCACGCCGCCGCCCGGAGTCGCCCGGTTCGGCAGCGCACCCGTCTCCGGCCAGGCCCAGTCGGCGCCCGAGGAGAGCGGCGCGCCGGACGCCGTCACGCAGTCACCCGCGTCGAACGCGGGCGGGTGGGCCGCGCCGGCTCAGCCGCTCGGCGGTGAGAGCCGTCCGGCCCGCTGGCTAGCGATCCTGCTCTTCCTGATCTCCGCGCTGGCGGCCGCGTTCACGGTCCGCAAATTCGCCGGCACCGCCGGCTGAGACACCGCCGCCGAGACACCGCTGTTCGGGGCACCGCCGGCGGGGTGCCGCCGGCGGGGCACCGCCGGCTGGGTGCCGCTGGCTGGGTGCCACTGGCTGCGGCACCGCTGGCTCAGGCGCACTCGCCGGTGTCGACGCCCCTGGTGCGGCCCTTGCCGGTCTGCGCGACCCCGGCCGCCTCGTCCGCGGTGAGGGCGAAACCGACGTTCTTGTCATCGGCGGCAGCCGCGAAGATGACGCCGAGGACGCCGCCGTTCGGGTCGATCAGCGGGCCGCCCGAGTTGCCGCTGCGGACCAGCGACTTGATCGTGTAGATCTCCCGGGTCACGTCACCCGAGTCGTAGATGTCCGGCCCGGTGATCCGGCTGACGTCCCGGACCCGCGCGGACTGAGCGTTGTACGGCCCGTCCTGTGGATAACCCAGCACGATCGCGCTCGCCCCGCTGGCCGCCTCCTTGCTGACGAACTCCATCACCGGCGCCTTGAGGCCCGGCACGTGCAGGACCGCGAGGTCGCGTTTCGGGTCGTAGACCACGACGGTGCCCTCGAGCTGGCCGCGGGACGTCTCCACCACGACCTCCCGGGTGCCGGCCACCACGTGCGCGTTGGTCATCACCCGCTCGCCGGCGTAGACGAACCCGGTGCCCTCGATCCGCCGGGAGCAGCTCGGCGCGGCGCCCAGCACCTTGAGCACGGACTTCTTCGATTCCTGGACGACCTTGGAGCTCTTCAGCTTGGGGTCCGGCTCGGCGACCTCTTTCGCCTGGGTACGGGCGAGGCCCCCGAACACGTCCGGGAATCCGCTGGTGTCCAGGGTGTCGCGCAGCGCCGAGGAGAGCGCCTGCGCCTGCTCCGGCATCAACCCGTTGATGCCGGACAGTATCGCGCTGCTCCGGAACTCCCGGTTGATCGCCGGGAACGGGGTGGATCCGAGCGGGACGGCGACCAGCCACGCGGCGAGCAGGAGCGCGACCACCGAGACGAGCGCGCCACCGGCGTCGTCCAGGTGTTGCAGCGGCTTGCTGAAGATCCCCCGGCGCAGGTTGGTGCCGAGCCAGCCGGCCAGCGTCTGCCCGAGAACCGCGAACGTGAGGATGACGGCCAGGGCCACGACCAGCCGCACCGTCCCGTCGGCGAACTGCTGCGCGATGAGTGGTCCGAGCTGGAGCCCGATGAGAACCCCGCTGAAGAACCCGCCCAGCGAGAACGCGCCGATGACGAATCCCTGCCGATAGCCGCTGATCGCGAACAGCAGCATCAGCACAACGAGTATCACATCGACCACGGGCACTCACTCAGCGTAGAAGCACGTGGCCACGTCACGGCACCACCTCGTCGGGCGCGCCACCTCGAGCCGCCGGAACGGGCGCCGACGCATCCGGAAGTTCCACCACGCGGCCCGGTTCCCAGGGCTGCGACCACCCGGCCATGTCCAGCAACGACGAGATCACCCCTGCCGTGAAACCCCAGACGAGCAGCCCTCGGACTCTGAACGCGGGTCCGATCCAGCCACTCGGATGACGCACCCGGATACGGTTCGCCGGGTCGGCCAGTTCACTGATCGGCAGACGTGCGACATGCGCGACTTCGGTCGCCTGCAGCGGATGCACCGGGTGCGGCCGCCGCCACCAGGCCAGCACCGGCGTGACGACGAAGCGGCTCACCGGGATCCACAGGTCCGGCAGCAGGGCCAGCACCTCGGCGCTGCCGCGGTCCAGGCCGACCTCCTCGGAGGCCTCCCGCAGCGCGGTGTCCGGCGCGTCCCGGTCCTCGGGGTCGGTCGCGCCGCCCGGGAACGCCGGCTGCCCGGCGTGGTTGCGCATGGTCGCCGCCCGCTGCAGGACCAGCAGGTCCGGCCCGCCGGGGGTGTCGGCCGCGGGCTCGCTCTCGCCGAGCAGCACCAGGACCGCGCTGTGCCGCCCGGTGCCGCCGGCCGGCTGGCGCAGCGGGGTGAAGTCCTCGGTCCGGCACGTCGACACCCGGGTCAGCAGCGGCTCGAACCAGTCCGGCAGGCCGTCCGGCCGCCGCAGCACCTGCCCCTGACTCATCGGGTCACCGTCACGCCGGTGTGCTCCTTGACCTGCTTGATCAAACCGTCCACGTCCAGCGGCAAGCGGTGAACGTAGACCTTCCCGGCGGGGTCGACGAAGATCGTTGCCGGCAACGTCGGCTGTTTGACAGCGATCGCCAGTGACTGCTCCGGGTCGAAGAGCGTCGGCATGCTGATCCCGTTGTCAGCGGCGAACGCGGTGGCACCCTCCCGCCGGTCCATGCTGTCCACGGTGAAGACCGTCAGCCGGCCGTCGGCCCGGTCAGCGAGGCCCTGGATGACCGGCAGCTCCTCCCGGCAGGGCGAACACCACGAACCCCAGATGTTGATCACCGCGGGCAGCCGCACGTCGCGGAGGTTGACCTGCTCGCCGCCGGTGAAGCAGGGCAGGGACAGATCCGGCAACTCGTTCGGGCTCGGGGCCGGCGACGCCGACGCTGGCGGCGACGCCAGCGTGTCGCAGGCGACGAACGGTGGCGGCGTCTCCGGCTCGCTGCTGCTCGGTTCGGCCGAGGCCGTGCAGCCCGACACCACCGCCAGCGCCATCACGAGCGGCGCCACCGCACGGAACCGGATCACGGTTCCTCCGGCGCGAGGACCGCGGCGGCCGGCACGAGCTCCGGGTCGACACCGGCCGCCACCGCCAGATCCCGGGCCCGGGGTCCTTTGAGCAGTTTCGCCGCGGCCGCCGCCTCGGTCGGGCCGGTCCCGTACGCCGGGCAGGTGCTCGCCAGCGTGCAGGCGCCGCAGGCCGGCTTCCGCGCGTGACAGACCCGCCGCCCATGGAAGATCACCCGGTGCGACAGCATGGTCCAGTCGCGCTTCTCGATCAGCTCGGCGACCAGGAACTCGATTTTCACCGGGTCCTCCTCGTCGACCCAGCCGAACCGGTTGGTCAGCCGCCGGAAGTGGGTGTCGACGGTGATGCCTGGCACACCGAACGCGTTGCCGAGGATCACGTTGGCCGTCTTGCGGCCGATCCCGGGAAGCTTCACGAGGTCGTCGAGCTTGCGCGGCAACTGGCCGTCATGCCGGTCGAGAAGCGCCTGACCCAGCTTGATCAGCGAGTCGGTCTTCGCCCGGAAGAAGCCGGTGGGCCGCAGCAGCGTCTCCATCTCGGCCCGGTCGGCGGCGGCGTAGTCGGCGGCCGACCGGTATTTTTTGAACAGCTCCGGGGTGACCTGGTTGACCCGCACGTCGGTGGTCTGCGCCGAGAGGATCGTCGCCACCGCGAGCTCGAGCGGATTGGTGAAGTCGAGCTCGCAATGCGCGTCCGGATGGGTCTCGGCGAGCACCCGGGCCATCTTGCGGGCCCGTCGTTTGCGGCCGAGCAGGGTCTCCCCCGCGTATCGCGATGCGGAGGCGGGCGGAGTCACCGGTAAAGAGTACGTCGGTGCGGCGAACATCTGCGGTCACGCCGAGGGCTTGATCGTCCCGTCGTCACCGATCGACACTGCGGAGTCGCCGAAATCAGACTCGGAGAGCTGAGCGACCAGTTCGCGTCCTCGCTCGTTCTTACTGTCCCGGGTCGGCACGCCGGTGGTGTTCATGTACGTGGAGAGGAACTTGCCGCCGGTGTACTTCCCGTCCCTGGTGAGCGAGACGTGCAGGATCCCCGCGTACTTGAGGACACCGTTGCTGGAGAGCGTCTTGCCGCCGCCGGCGAAGTTGCCGAGGCTGTACGCGATCAACTTGCCCTTGTAGAACTCCATGCCGCGCAGCACGTGCGGCCCGTGCCCGATCACCAGGTCGGCCCCGGCGTCGATCACCGTGTGGCTGAACTTGATCGGATCGCCGCGGTTCTCGCCGAAGAACAGCTCGGTGCCCGGCTTCACGTGCTGCTTGTCGGAACCCTCGGCGCCCATGTGGACCTGCACCACTGTGAGGTCCGCCTCGGACTTGGCCTTCGCCACGATCTCGGCCGCCGCGTCCAGGTCGTTCAGGTTGTTCGCTCCCGCGTACGGAGAGAATCCGATGACCGCGACCTTGACGCCCTTGATCTCCACGACGGTGATCTGGCGCTCGGCCCCGGTGTGCTCCAGCCCGGCGCCCTCCAGGGCCTCGACCGTGTTCCGGTACCCGGCCGTCCCGTAGTCCTTGGAGTGGTTGTTCGCGGTGTTGAGCAGCTGGAACCCGGCGTCCTTGAGGTGCTCGGCGTACGAGGGCGGCGAGCGGAACGCGAAGCAGTTGGGCCGCGGCGGCGAGCCGCACTTGGAGCTGCCGGTGTCACCGGTGAGCGGCTGTTCCAGGTTGCCCATCACCAGATCGGAGGCGAGTCCCTTCTTCACCGAGTCGAAGAAGCCCTCGCCACCGTTGGCCGGCAGCCGATTGGGCGCGCTGCCCATGATGATGTCGCCGGTGGCGCTGAGGGTGATCGACTCGACGGTGGCGGACTCCTCGACCGGCTTCGGGCCACGCGAAGTAGCCGGCGCGGCGGAGCCGGCCGGCGCCTCCCACTCCGCGGCAGGGGAGTCTCCGCGTTTGGCGATGGCGACACCGGCAACGCCGGCACCGGCCAGAACCGCTAGGACAATGGTGACAGTTAGGGCAGGGTGTCCTAAACGTGCCTGGCGATGGGACCGGGGGTGCGAATTCATCGACCGGGACGATACCGTCAGCTCGCATGCGGGATCGACCGACGAAAGGCCTGTCCTGATATGCCCGGACCGCTGATTCGTCACTAGCGGTCACGGCATTTCTGGTTACCGTCCAGTATCTGGATCAAGGGGTGGCCGCCCGTTTCCCGCCCGCGTGCGCCTAGACTGATCGAGCGCAGACGTTGCGCGTTTTCGGAGGTGCGGCGATGGATGAGGTACTGGCTCGCAGCGGGATCTTCCAGGGCGTTGACCCGGAAGCCGCAGAGGCGCTCGCCAAGGAGATGGACACGATCGAAGTCCGTAAGGGCGACGTGGTCTTCAACGAGGGCGAGGCCGGCGACAGCCTGTATATCGTTCTGTCCGGGAAGATCAAGCTCGGACGCCGGGCCGCGGACGGCCGGCAGAACCTGGTCTCGATCATGGGGCCGTCGGACATGCTCGGCGAGCTTTCCCTCTTCGACCCCGGCCCGCGGACGGCCACCGCGACCGCGGTGACCGACAGCCGCCTGGCCCGGTTGAAGAAGTCGTCGCTGCGGCCGTGGCTGAACAACCGGCCGGAGATCGCCGAGCAGCTGCTCCGCGTGCTGGCCCGCCGCCTGCGCCGGACCAACGACGCGCTCGCCGACCTGATCTTCACGGACGTGCCGGGCCGGGTCGCCAAGAACCTGCTGCAGATGGCCGGCCGGTTCGGCACCCGGGACGGCGGCGTGCTGCGGGTGACCCACGACCTCACCCAGGAGGAGCTGGCCCAGCTGGTCGGCGCGTCCCGGGAGACGGTCAACAAGGCGCTCGCCGACTTCGCCTCCCGGGCCTGGCTGCGGCTCGACGGCAAGAGCGTGATCATCCTCGACCCGGAGCGGCTCGCGCGGCGCGCCCGCGTCTGACCTTTCCGTCTGAAGGGGCTGTCCTCGCGGACAGCCCCTTCAGCATGCCCGCGTCACCGTGTCGCACCCCCCAGGCCACTCGTTACGGAGGTGGCCGAGAGGCACCGGCGTGACAAGGAAGGGCGCGGCTTTGAACGCAGGTAGGGGCGGAGCGGGCATCGGGGTGTCTGCATGACCGTGCTCGACACCACGCTGGACCCGCGTGACCCCGCGTACCTGGAAGGGCGTAGCGCCACCCTGCAACTCCTCGCCGATCTGGAGGACGCGCTCGACCAGGCTCGTGCGGGCGGCGGCGAGAAGTGGGTGACCCGGCATCACGCGCGCGGGAAACTGCTCCCGCGCGAGCGGATCGAGATGCTGCTCGACCAGGACAGCCCGTTTCTCGAGCTGGCGCCGTCGGCGGCCTGGGGGTCCGAGTACCCGGTCGGCGCGAGCGTCGTCACCGGCGTCGGGGCGGTCGAGGGCGTCGAGTGCGTGGTGATCGCCAACGATCCGACAGTGGACGGCGGGGCGGTCAACCCGTACACCGCCGCCAAGATCCGCCGCGCCGCGCGGATCGCCTCGGTGAACCGGCTGCCGCTCGTCACCCTGGTGGAATCGGCCGGCGCCGGCAACCCGGACGGCGGCATCGCCCGCGAGCTGAGCCGGCTCACCCCGGATCGGGTACCCACCGTCTGTGTGACGTTCGGGCTGACCACCGGTGACGCTGCGTACCTCCCGGCGCTCGCCGACTACACGATCATGGTGCGTGGGCACGCCAAGGTGCTGACCATCCACCCGCAGCCGGTCCGCAGCTCGGCCAACGGCGTCGAGGTCCGGGCCACCCCGGTCGTCCCGGCCGGGCCCGCCGGACCCGCCGACCAGCTCGCCGAGGACGAACGTGACGGCCTGCGGCTGGCCCGGCAGTGCGTACGCCGTCTGAACTGGCGCAAACACGGCCCGCCCCCGCGCACCCGGCATCCGATCCCACCCCGGTACGACTGCGAGGACCTGCTCACCGTGGCCGCGATCGATCCGGCCGCGTTCGAGCCCCGGGAGGTGCTGGCCCGGATCCTCGACGACAGCGACTTCGACGAGTTCAAACCCGGTCAGGCGGTCGCCCTGCTGGCCGGCTGGGGTGAGCTGCACGGATATCCGGTCGGCGTGGTCGCCAGCCCGAGCACGCCCTGCTCGGCGGCCGAGGCGCAGAAGGCCGTGCACTTCCTGCACCTGGCGAACGCGAGCGCCACCCCGCTGGTCTTCCTCCGGCACACCGGCACCCCGGGCGGCGACGACACGGAACCTCCCGACGCCCGGCACGACGCCCCGCTGGTCCACGCGGTGTCCCGCTCCACCGTGCCCCACCTGGTACTCACCGTCGGCCCGGTCGCCGAGCACTCGAGCGACCGCATCGGCGAGCCGCGCTTCACGTTCAGCTGGCCCGCGAAGGGCCGCACCTGCGCCGACGACGGCGTCATCGACCCCCGTGACACCCGTACGGTCCTCGGCCTCTGTCTCTCCGCGGTGCACAGCGCCGCCGTTGAGGGTGCTGGACACGTCGGCGTTTTCCGACCTTGAAAGGTAGTGCAGTGATCCGACGACTTCTCGTGGCCGACCGTGGAGAGGTCGCCCGCCGGGTGTTCGCCACCTGCCGGCTGGTCGGCATCGAGACGGTCGCCGTCTACTCCGACATCGACTCCGCGGCGCCTCACGTCGACGAGGCCGACTACGCGGTTCACCTGCCGGGCAACACCCCGAGCAGCACCTACCTGCGTACCGAGGCCCTGATCGCGGCCGCGCAGCGGTCCGGCGCGAACGCCGTGCACCCGGGCGTCGGCGTGCTCGCCGAGGACCCGGATTTCGCGACCGCCGTGGTCGACGCCGGAATGATCTGGGTGGGCCCGACCCCTGCCACGTTGCGGGCGCTGAGCGTGAAGCCCGAGATGAAACAGCTCGTCGCCGAGGCCCGGGTGCCGGTGCTGCCCACGTTCACCGACCCGGAGTCGGTGACCGGCTTCCCGGTGCTGATCAAGCCGGCGACCGGCACCGGCGGCGCCGGCATGCGCGTCGTCCGGGACGCGGCCACCCTGGCCGAGGCGGTCGCGTCGACCCGCCGTGAGGTCGGCGGCGACGTCTTCTGCGAGCCGTACGTCACGAACGTCCGCCACATCGAGGTGCCGATCCTCGCCGACGCGCAGGGCTCGGTGGTCCCGTTCGGCGAGCGCGAGTGCTCGGTGCAGCGCCGCTATCAGAAGATCATCGAGGAGACCCCGTCGCCGGCCGTCGACGCCGCGCTGCGCGAGGACCTGTGCCGGGCCGCGATCGTCGTGGTCCGTGCCCTCGGGTACGTCGGCGCCGGGGCCGTCGAGTTCCTGCTCGACGTGGACGGCAAGTTCTGGTTCCTCGAGCTCACGCCGACCCTGCAGGCCGACCACGCGGTCACCGAGTGCGTCTCCGGATACGACCTGGTCCGCCTGCAACTGCTGGTGGCCGAGGGCGGCAGCCTGCCGATGCCGGGCCCGCCGCCGATCCGCGGGCACGCCATCGAGGTGCGCATCTGCGCGGAGGACCCGGCGTACGCCTGGCTGCCCGCGGCCGGCACCCTGCACCGGTTCGCCGTACCGGACGTGGCCGGCTCGTTCCGCCCGCTCGCCCAGCCCGGCCTGCGCCTGGACGCGGGCGCCGCCGACGGCTCGGTGATCGGCATGCACCACGACCCGATGCTCGCGAAGCTGATCGCCTGGGCGCCGAGCCGCCAGGAAGCCGCCCGGATGCTCGCGTCCGCGCTGGCCCGCGCACAGATCCACGGCGTCGTCGCCAACCGGGACCTGCTGGTCCGCACGCTGCGCCACCACTCGTTCCGCAGCGGCAACACCGACACCGGTTTCCTGGACCGCCACCCCGAGGTCTTCGCGCCGCTGCTCTCCTCGGTCGACGCGGTCCGCCTCTCCTGCCTGGCCGCCGCGCTCGCCGGGGCCGCCGCCCGCCGCGCCACGGCACCGGTGCTGGGCTCGCTCCCGTCCGGCTGGCGCAACGTACCCTCGGGTTCGCAGACCGCGGTCTACGACGGCCCGACCGGCCCGGTGGAGGTCGGCTACCGGATGAACCGCCACGGTGACCTGGCCGGCTGGTGGGTCCGCGCGGTCGACCCGGAGGAGCTCGACCTGGCCGGTCTCGGTCAGGCCCCGGTGTCCGACGAGCATCCGCCGATCATCGTGGTCCAGGCCGACGGCGACCGCGTGGTGCTCAACGTGCAGGGCATCCGGCTGGCCGTTCTGGTCCACCGGGTCGGCGACGTGTCATACGTGGACAGCCCCGAGGGCTCGGTCACCCTCCGCGAGATCTCCCGCTTCCCGCTGCCCGCCCCCGAGGCCACCGAAAGCTCCTTGATCGCCCCACTCCCGGGCGCCGTCCGCCGCATCCTCGTGGTCCCCGGCCAGCGAGTCCGCGCCGGTGAGCTGCTGCTGACGCTGGAGGCGATGAAGCTCGAACACCCGGTCCACGCGCCGGCTGCCGGGGTGGTCGCCTCGTTGCCGGTGCATCCCGGCGCCGAGGTGGACATGGGAGAGCTCCTGGCGGTCCTCGACCCCGAATGATCGGGTACGCGTGACCCCGTCCCCAGAAGCAGCACCCCCGTCCCCGAGAGTCCACGCGACCAAGTGCCACTCAAGGCCGTCCGGCGCCCATCGCTACGCTGCCGGGTCCGGCATCCGCGCCGAGTCATCCGCAGTGAGAGGAGCACACGCAACGTCATCGTGCGCCCTCGTCTTCGCCACGGCATCGCCGTCGGCACACGGACGACCTCCGTGTGCGCTCGTCCATGCCGGCGCGGTCTTCGGTGTGCTCCCGTCGACGCTCCGGAGCCGTCCCGTGTGCCGCCACCCCGACTTCGCCGGAAGCGCGCACTCACACACCGGGCGCGGTGGTGAAACGCCGGCAGTGTCGCGAGAGGCGCGCTGCGGCCGCGCGCCGGCACACGGCCGCGGTGTAGTCCGGGACGGGTCGGCTGCGGTTGGGGACGGTCGGACGCGTACCGAACAGGTTTTCAGCTGAACCAGCGGCTGAAGAAGCCCTTCCGGCTGCTCTGGTGCACGGTGGGCGTGTCGTCCTCGCGCGTCGGCGTGCTCGGGACGATCGGTCTCGGGCGCGGCGGGACGAAGTTCTGCGCGGAGCGGTACACCACCGGCGGCGGCTGGGGCGTGTTCGGGTCGAGCTGGAGGTTGTTCAGCAGGTCACGCAGTTGCTCGGCGCTCGGGCGCGCGCCCGGGTCGTTCGCCATGCCGTACCGCAGCACCTCGGTCAGCGCCCGCGGAACGCCGGGGATCTCCGGGACGGGCTGCGCGAACAGGTCCATCAGGGTGATCAGGCTGGGGCTGCGGTCGCCCTGCCAGCGGGGTGGCCGGCCGTTCATGACCGCGTAGAGCGTCGCGCAGAGGGCGTAGACGTCGGCCGCGCCGGAGGGGTTCTCGTGCCGGAACATCTCGGGCGGGGCGTACGCCGGCGTGAGCACCTCGAGGGTGACCGAGGAGTCCCGCATCTCGCCGAGGACGGCCAGGCCGAAGTCGGCGAGCACGGCCGGGTTGAAGTGGGAGTAGAGGATGTTCGCCGGTTTCACGTCGCGGTGCAGGACGCCGTTGGCGTGCGAGTGCACCAGCGCGTCGGCGATCTTGATGCCGACGTCGCGGGCCTCGGCGGGGGTGAGCGGGGAGACGCGCATGCGGTCGAGGTACGACCCGTCGCAGAGCTCCATGATCAGGTACGGGTGCTGATCGACCGTGACGCCGACGTCGAAGAGGTCGACGACGTGCGGGTGCGAGGACATGCGGCCGGCCGCCCGTGCCTCCCGCAGGAATCGGGCCTGGTCACGCGCGTTGTCGAGGGTCCGGTTCTCCATCTTGATGGCGACCTCGCGACCCACCGAATCCTGGGTCGCCCGGTACACGGTCGCATAACCCCCGCGCGCCATAACGGATAAACCGGACATTCCCGGCACGTATGGTACAGGCAGGGCACCAGGCGGAGTCTCCGTCACGGAATAGAAAATACGCCAGGCCGCCGGAAGATCATCCCGGCACGTCAGACGCGTACGCGACAGTTTCCGGTTCGACGCCCGCGAGCGCCAGTGTGTCGCGCAGTTCCTCGGCCGCGGAACGCTCACTGACCTGCTCGGTGGAGTAGGCGAGCCGCACCGCCTCGTCGGCCGACGCGCGCGCCTCGTCGAAGCGCTCGGCCGCCGCCAGCACCCGGGCGCGCACCATCGCGGCGAGCACGCCACTGCGCACGTCCTCGGCCGGCACCTCACGAGCCCGCTCGATCCAGGTCATCGCGGACTCCACCCGGCCCTCGGCGAGCAGGGCCGACGCGTACGCCGCAAGCGCGTGCCGCCGCGAGAAGAGCAGCGACGGCGTCGAGGTGTCACTCGCGATCGGCGCCAGCAGCCCGATCGCGGTACGCGCATCCCCTGCCCGGGTACGCGCCTCGGCCAGCAGCACCCGCGGACCGACCTGAGCCGGGGCGAGCGGGTTGTGCGGCTCCACGGCCACCATCACCCGTTGCGCGTCGGCTTCCGCTGTCGCCAGGTCCCCGCGCTGCAACGCGACGAAGCCGTGCAGCGTGCCGGCCATCCCGAGCAGCAGCGGGTGCCCGGTGCGGTCGGCGTAGATCAGCGCGTCGCTCAGCAGGTCCTGCGCGTGGTCGAGCTCGCCCAGCCCGCGCGCGATCGCGCCCCGGACCACCATGGCGAGCCCTCGGCCCCAGTCGTCGGAGACCTCGTTGAACTCCCGGTACGCCCGCCTGGCCTGCCCGTCGGCGGCGCCCAGGTCACCGAGCTCGGCAGCCGCGTACGCCTCCACGACGCGCAGCGTGCCGACCGCCCAGCCCTCACCGACCCGGTCGCCGAACGGCAGGAAGATCCGGGCGAGCCGGCGCGCCTCCTGCAGCCGGCCGGCCAGCAGCCGGGCGAACGCCGTGGTGCCCCGCAGCCAGGCCCGGCCCACCTGGTCGCCGAGTTCGGCGAAGAGCCGTGCGGCCCGGCCGAGCACCGCGTCGGTGCCGGCGAAGTCGCCCCGGGTGGTGGTCACCCAGGCGAGGTTCTGCAGCGCCCAGGCCTGCCCGTGCCGGTCCCCGGCCGCGAGCGTGACCTGGTACGCGGCGGCGAACCGGCTGCTCGCCTGGCTCAGCTTGCCGGCCAGGAAGTCGGCCATGCCGAGGCGGCGCATCGCGTTCGCCCGCTCGGGCAGCAGCTGCGCCTCGGTCGCCACTTCGAGCGCCTCCTGCCAGGCCGCCACGGACTGACCGGTGTCGCCGAGCGCCTCGTACGCCCGGCCGACCAGGATCAGGGCCTCGGCCCGGCACAGCGGGTCCTCGGCCGACGCCTTCGTGATCTTCTCGCCGGCGGCGAGGGCCTCGTCGGCGCGGCCCAGGCGCAGCAGCGCGCGGGCGTGCACCAGCCGGTCCGGCAGGGGAAGGCTGTTGTTGCTGGTGAGGGCGGTGGCACGTTCCGTGTACTCGATCGCGGCGGCGGGCTCGATGTTGGCCAGCGCCCGGCGGGCCATCCGGCCGAGCGCGGCGACACCGAGCGGCGCCACCTCACGGGCCGTCGCGTCCGGGCGCAGCCGCACCTGGTTGGCCAGCTCGACCGCGCACTCGGCGTGGGTCGCGATGAACGCGTCCCGCTCGTTCTCGGTCAGGTTCAGCCGGACCGCGCCGTCGTGGCCGGGCCGCCGCACCGCCTCCGGCGCCGCCCAGGTCGCCAGGTACGCGTGCCGTTCCGCGAGGTCCGCCTTGCCGATCCCGGCGTACGCCGCCTCCCGCATCAGCGGGGTGGTGAACTGGTAGCCGCCGCGTGACCGGTGCAGCATGCGGCGTTGCAACAGCTCGTCGATGGTCCGCTCGAGCTCGACCGAGGACACCGCACCGGGCCGCGACTCCGCCGCCCGGCGTTCCTGCAGCGCCTCCAGCACGCCGCTCGGCACGGTGGTGCCGGCCACCGACGCGTCCCGCAGCACCGCCCGCGGCTCAGGGGAGAGCGCGTCGATGCGGGCCGCCAGCACGGCGGCCAGATCCCGGGAGAGCAGCTGACTGTCGAGCGAGCCGGCGGTGAGCTGCCAGCGGCCGGCCGCGTTGGCGCCGACCGCCGGGGTGAGCGCGCCTTTCTCCATCAGCAGGGTGACCATCTCGGCCAGGTAGAACGGGTTGCCCTGCGCGGTGGCGAGCAGCCGGTCGTTGTCCGCCTGCGGCAGCTTGCCCCCGTTCAGGTACGACGTGAGCAGCCGGGAGGCGTCCGCACCGCGCAGCGGGGGCAGGGTGTGCACCTCGGCGTCGGCGAGCCGGGTCATCACCCCGGCCGTGCGGACCAGCTCGGGCCGGCCCAGCAGCAGCACGACGACCGGCCCGTCCAGCTGGGAGAGCGTCCCGCCGAGCGCGTCGATGGTGGTGGCGGTGGCGTCGTGCAGGTCGTCGACGATGACCACCAGCGGCGCCTCGGCGGCGAGCGCGTTCAGCAGGCCGGCGACCGCGTTGGAGATGGCCTCGGCGTCGACCCGTTTCGCGCTGGGCGGCCAGTCGGCGGGCGCGATCGGGCCGCCCGGGTTCGACTTCGACTCGCCGTAGCCGAGCAGCACCAGCAGGCGGTCGGTGTCGAACTGCGTACCGAATCGGCTCGCCAGCTTGCGCAGGCGTTCCTCGACGACCGTGCGGCCGACCGTGGCGGTGACGTCCTTGGGCAGACCGGCGGCCTTGCGGACCAGGTCGGCCAGTGGCGCGAAGCGGCGGCGCTCGCCGAACGCGCGGCAGCGCACCCGCAACACCCGGGCGCCGTGCCCGGAGTACGGCCCGGAGCCCACCTCGTAGCCGGCGGCGAGCCGTTTCACCTCACCGGCGAACCGGGACTTGCCGATGCCGGCCTCCGCGGTCATCACCATGATCCGCGGGGTGCCGGAGTCGATCGCCTCGGCGAGCCGGCCGGAGACCCGGCCCAGCTCGGTCTCCCGGCCCACGAACGGCGCCTCGTCGCCGAGGCCGGACCGGGTGCCGGGCGCGTCGTGCAGACCCAGCAGCTCGTACGTCGGCACCGGCTCCCGCTTGCCCTTGAGCCGCAGCGGGCGCAACTGCCGCCAGGAGGCCACGTGCCGGGTGCCGCCGCTGGTCCGCTCGCCGGCGTAGACCGCGCCGACCGCGGCGGCGTCGGCCAGCCGGGCCGCGGTGTTCACCGTGTCGCCGATGACGGTGTATTCGATGCCGGCCTGCATGCCGGCGACCACCTCGCCGGTGTTGAGTCCGACGCGCAGGCCGAGCGGCGCGCCGCCGCCACGCTCGTCGTCGAGCACCCGGCGGACCGCGCGCTGCATGCTCAGGGCGGCGCGGACGGCCCGCTCACCGTCGTCCTCGTGGGCCACCGGCGCGCCGAAGACCGCCATGATCCCGTCGCCGGTCAGCTTGTCCACGTGCCCGCCGAACGTTTTCACCGCGCCGGCGAGCGCGGCCAGCACCCGGTCGGTGACCGCGCCGACCCGCTCCGGGTCCAGGTCCTCCGACCAGGAGGTGAAGTCGGAGAGGTCGCCGAAG
Source organism: Actinoplanes sp. NPDC023936 (assembly GCF_040639325.1). NCBI lineage: Bacteria > Bacillati > Actinomycetota > Actinomycetes > Micromonosporales > Micromonosporaceae > Actinoplanes > Actinoplanes sp. NPDC023936. The sequence continues at coordinate 65,744 of NZ_JBEZZR010000028.1, forward strand.
AGCACCGTCACGATGCGGCGCTCGGCGGCCGGCAGCGTGGCCGCGTCGAATGACGCCGCGCCGGGCAGGGCGGCGCCGCAGTGGTGGCAGAAGCGCGCGCCGGAGACGGCGACGGTTCCGCAGACGGGGCAGGTCACGGCCGATCCAACCGGTTCGGCCCGGTGCCGGATTCCCGGCGCAGGTGATCGATTTGCGCGCCCGCCGACCACTCGGCCGCGAACCGCACCGCCGGATCGATGTCCGGGTACACCATGTCGACCACCGCGGCCGGGGTTTCCGCTCCGGCCGCCATGGCGGCCGCCACCTGCGCCAGTCGCTCCCGGCGGTGGTCCAGGTAGAAGGAGGCACGCTCGGCGGTGTCGCTGCGGGCCGGTCCGTGACCGGGCAGCATCAACACCTCCGGGTACGTCCTGAGCAGCTCCAGGCTCGACAGATAGGAGCTCAGGTCGCCGTCGGGCCGGGCCACCACGGTGGTCCCGCGGCCCAGGATCGTGTCACCGGTGAAGATCACGCGCTCGCCCTCGCACTCGACGAGAAAACACACCGAATCGCTGGTGTGCCCCGGAGTGTCCAGGACCTGTATTTCCAGCCCGTTCCCACCGAGATGCTCGCGTGGGTCCAAGGGCTCACCGTGCCGGCAGTGCGCCGGGTCGGCGGCCAGCACGGCGGTGCCGCCGAGCAGCTCGGAGAGACGGTCGGCGCCCTCGACGTGGTCATGATGACCGTGCGTGACGAGAATGAACTGGAATGGGCCGTGATCGGCGATCCGCCGCAGGTGACCCTCGTCCAGCGGCCCCGGGTCGATCACGGTGGCGAAATCGGCGCCGGGCGCGCGGAGAATCCAGGTGTTGGTGCCGTCCAGCGTCATCGGCCCCGGGTTGGGTGCTCGCAGCAACGTCACCCAACCCGGTAACCGGTCGACCTGCGTCGACTCGGGCTCAGCACCCCCCATGACCCGAATCGTACGTCGGAGGTGGGGCGGTAGCCGAGACACGATGTCCGTTCCGGTCACCTTGGGTGACCAAAAGGGGCCGAATCACCCGAAGATCACGCCACTTCGGCGATCACTTCGACCTCGACGGGGGCGTTCAGCGGCAGCTCGGACACGCCGACCGCGCTGCGCGCGTGCCGGCCCTGCTCGCCCAGGACCTCGCCGAAGAGGTTCGATGCGCCGTTGATGACGACCGGCTGTCCGGTGAAGCCGGGGGCCGACGCGACGAATCCGGTCACCTTGACGATCTTCACGATCCGGCCGAGCCCGACCAGCGACTCGATCGCGGCGAGCGCGTTGAGCCCGCAGATCTGCGCCAGTTCGGCGGCCTCCTCGGGGCTCACCTCGGCGCCGACCTTGCCGGCCTTCGGCAGCTTGCCGTCGACCAGCGGAAGCTGACCGGAGACGTAGACGTAGTTGCCGGACTGCACGGCCGGGACGTAGGACGCCAGCGGCGGCACCACGGTCGGCAGGGTCAGTCCGAGCTCGGCGAGCTTCGCGTACGCGTCGACGGCGCCCTCACCGGCGACCGGAGCCGGGCCCGTCATGCCTTCGGCCGCTTCAGGTAAGCCACCAGTTGCTCAGGGTTGGGACCGGGCACGACCTGGACGAGCTCCCAGCCGTCCTCGCCCCAGTTGTCGAGGATCTGCTTGGTCGCGTGTACCAGCAGGGGCACTGTCACGTACTCCCACTTCTGCATGACTTGGTTTCTCCCCTATCAGTTGGATCCCTATGGGTCGGATACCGGCACAGCTTAGGACCCCGGCCGAGGGCTGGTTGGCTAGGCTGATCAGCACGTATTGCGACTATGTGACTGCGGAGGGTGAGATGACTCAGGATCCCGGCGGGCATCCGGAGCCGCCACCCTCGCCCGACCCGGAACCACCGCAGCCGATTCCGCCGCCGAATCCCATTCCGGTGCCCGAGCCGCCACACGTGACCACCTACGCGCTACCGGTTGCCGGGAGCGCGCCACCGCCGATCGGGGCGCACCGCGCGGACGACCCGGCCGGGGAGCATCCCACCCAGGTGATCTCCAGCGTGCCCGGCCCCTGGCACGCCCGGCACGAGAAGCCCGGCGAGTGGCAGCACACTCCACCGCAGCACCTGGCGTTCGAGCACTCGGCGCCGCCGGAGCCGATCTGGGTGGGCATGTCGGCCGGGCAGTCCTCGATCCGGCCGGACCGGAGCCGGCGGTCGACAGTGTTCCTGGTGTCGGCGTTCGCGGCCACGCTGGTGCTCTGCGCCGGCGGGGCGGTCTCCGCGTACTTCCTGTTCCGGGACGCCGACAACCCCGGCTCACCGGACCCGGCGACCGCTGTCAACCGGTTCCTGACCGCCGTCTACACGCAACAGGACGCGAACGCCGCCGAGAACCTGGTGTGCCGCAAGTCCCGCGACGACCAGAAGCTCGCCGAGCGGGTGGACCAGATCAGCGCGTATGCCGACGGCTACTCCGGCGCGGTGTTCCGCTGGGACGATCCGGCGGTCTCCAGCACCACCGAGGAGCAGGCCACCGTCGCGGTACGGGTGGTGGTGTCGACGCAGGACGAGAAGTCCGCCGCGCAGGACCTGGAGTTCACCGTCGTCCGTAAGGCCGGTTGGCTGGTCTGCGAAGTCTCCGGCTAGCCGGTGGAGAGGTTGGCCGTAACTTAGATGCATGGGCGAACACCGCAACTGGCCGGAGCGACTGCACGTGGTGACCGGCAAGGGCGGCACCGGGAAGACCAGTGTGGCTGCCGCTCTCGCGCTGGGCCTGGCCGCCGGCGGGCGGCGCACGCTGCTGGTCGAGGTGGAGGGCCGGCAGGGCATCGCGCAGCTGTTCGGCCTGGACCCGCTGCCGTACCAGGAGAAGCGGATCGCCACCACCAGCGGCGGCGGCGAGGTCCGCGCCCTGGCCGTGGACCCCGAGGAGGCCCTCCTCGAGTACCTGGACATGTTCTACAAGCTGGGCGCGGCCGGCCGGGCGCTGCGCAAGGTCGGCGCCATCGACTTCGCCACCACGATCGCGCCCGGTCTGCGGGACGTGCTGCTCACCGGCAAGGTGAAAGAGGCCACCACCCGGGCCGAGAACGGCCGCCGGGTCTACGACGCGGTGGTCCTGGACGCGCCGCCGACCGGCCGGGTCGGCCGGTTCCTGAACGTCACGGCGGAGACCGCGCGCCTCGCCAAGGTCGGTCCGATCAAGACGCAGAGCGACGGCGTCGCCTCGCTGCTGCGCTCGCCGATGACCGCGGTGCACGTGGTGACGCTCCTCGAGGAGATGCCGGTCCAGGAGAGCCTGGACGCGATCGGCGAGCTGACCGCCCTGCACATCCCGGTCGGCCGGATCATCGTGAACGGCGCCCGCCCGGCGCTGCTGCCGGCCGGCAAGGTGACCAAGGCAGAGGTGAAACGGGGGCTGACGGCGGCCGGTCTGCCCACCTCGGCGGGCACGGTGAGCCAACTCACCGCCGAGGCCCAGGCCCACCTGACCCGGCGTGAGCTGGAGGAGTCGCTCCGCCTCGAACTGACCGAGCTGGGCCGCCCGATGCTGGAGCTGCCGCAGCTGCCGGACGGGGTCGACCTGGCCGGCCTGCAGGATCTGGCCGGGCGGCTCCTCCGGGCTTGACAGCCATCCGACCGCCCCAAGGCAGGTCTTGGTCCGATCACGACGCATTACGCTGGAGCGGTGGCTGATTTGACCGCTCCACGACTCGACGTCGACGGCCTGCTCGCCGATCCGGCTGTCCGCATCGTGGTGTGCTGTGGCGCCGGCGGCGTCGGCAAGACCACCACCGCCGCGGCGCTCGGCCTGCGCGCGGCCGAGGTGCACGGGCGCAAGACGGTGGTGCTCACCATCGACCCGGCCCGCCGGCTCGCGCAGTCGATGGGTCTCACCGAGCTGGACAACACCCCCCGCCAGGTGAAAGGCATCGACGTGGCGGGCGGCGGTGAGCTGCACGCCATGATGCTCGACATGAAGCGCACCTTCGACGAGGTGGTGGAGCAGCACACCAAGCCGGAGCGCGCCGCGGAGATCTTCGCGAACCCCTTCTACCAGGCGATGAGCTCGACCTTCTCCGGCACGCAGGAATACATGGCGATGGAGAAACTGGGCCAGCTACGGGCCACCGACGAGTGGGACCTGATCGTGGTGGACACCCCGCCGTCGCGGTCGGCGCTCGACTTCCTGGACGCCCCGGCCCGGCTCTCCCGCTTCCTCGACGGACGGATGCTGCGGATGCTGCTGGCGCCCGCGCGGACCGGAGGCCGGAGCATGTTCAGCCTGGTCACCGCGTCGTTCGGGCTCTTCTCCCGCGCGGTCCAGAAAATCCTCGGCGCGCAGCTGCTGACCGATCTCTCCGGTTTCGTCGCGGCGCTGGACTCGATGTTCGGCGGCTTCCGGGCCCGCGCCGACCAGACCTATCGCATTCTGCAGGACCCGCAGACGGCGTTCCTGCTGGTCGCGGCGCCCGAGCGGGACGCGGTCCGGGAGGCGGCGTACTTCGCGGAGCGGCTGGTGGCCGAGCGGATGCCGCTGAGCGGCCTGGTGCTGAACCGGATGCACCAGACCGAGCCGGCCGGCCTGACAGCCGAGCAGAGCGAGGCCGCCGCGGCGGAGCTGGACGCCGCCGGCGATCAGCCGGTCACCGCCGACGTGCTGCGTATCCACGCGGGTCTGCTGCGGCAGACCGAGCGGGAGGTGCGGGTGGCCGCGACGTTCACCGACGCCTTCCCGGCCGTGCCGACGACGGCTGTCGCGGCGCAGCCCGCCGACGTTCACGACGTCGACGGGCTGCGAACGATCGGAGCGCTGCTCGCGGGACCGGCTGCTTGATCCCCCCGGGCGGCACTCGTGGGATCAGCTGGAGACGAGCACCTTGTCGGCGCCCTTCTCCCGCAGCGCGGCCTCGAACGTCTTCCGCCAGCTCGCCACATGCGGGTGGCGGCGCAGGAGCGCCCGCCGCTCGCGTTCCGTCATGCCTCCCCAGACGCCGAACTCGATGCGGTTGTCCAGGGCGTCGGCGAGGCACTCGTAGCGGACCGGGCAGCTGCGGCAGATCCTCTTCGCCACGTTCTGCTCAGCGCCCTGCACGAACAGCGCGTCAGGGTCGCCACTCTGACACGCCGCCATGCTGGGCCAGTCGCTGATCATCCCCATCGGTAAACGTCCCCCCTTGTTTCCCCCCGACGTCCGCGGACCATGTCCCCCATGCCACGCGGACGCCCTGTGCGATGTCTCGCCGGACCATCATGCTCCGTAGTTGGGCGATTACGCAACGTTGTCCCTCAAATACGTATAGCCCGGTAGTTCCGGGCAAAGCGGCCAGGCCAGGGTGACCGAACGGGGGTATCTTTGGTGCAGAAGCCGAAAAACACTCCGCTAGGCGGAGTGACAGGCCACACTCATATCGGGCGAGGAGGACCTTCTCGCCAGGCGGTCGCGTGCACTGTTCGCGTACCCTGCTCGGGTGACCTCCTGGCTTCGCAGACGCGATCACAACATCTTCACGAACGCGACCTCGCTTTTGATATGCGGCCTGCTGGCCGGCGTGGTCGTGGCCGCCGCTGCTTTCCCCGCCGCGGCGATGACCGGTCTGGCCGCGAAAGCCGGCGGTCAGACGTTCGCGGACCTGCCCAGTGAGCTCAAGGACTTCAGTTCACCGCAGATCACCCGGATCTACGCGTCCGACGGGCGCACCCAGATCTCGCAGTTCTACGACGAGTTCCGCAGCGACGTTCCGCTGAAGGACATCTCCAAGAACATGCAGAACGCGATCCTCGCTGCCGAGGACCGGAAGTTCTACGAGCACAACGGCGTCGACCTCAAGGGCGTCGCCCGGGCATTCGTGGGCAACAGCCAAGGCGGCGCCCAGCAGGGCGCCTCGACTCTCACCATGCAGTACGTGCGGATGTCGCTGGCCTACTCGGCGACCAACCCGCAGGAGGTGATCGACGCGACGAAGGACAGCCCGAAGCGCAAGGTCACCGAGATGAAGTACGCGCTGCAGGTCGAGAAGCAGCTCACGAAGGAGCAGATCCTCGAGCGTTACCTGAACATCGCGCCCTTCGGCAACCAGGCGTACGGCGTCTTCGCCGCGAGCCAGGTCTACTTCAACAAGAAGCCGAAGGACCTGTCGATCGCCGAGTCCGCGATGCTCGCCGGCATGGTGAAGGCCCCGACCAGCTTCAACCCGACCACCCCGTCGGGACACGAGCAGATCACCGACCGCCGCGACAACTACATCATCCCCGCCATGGTCACGCAGGGGTCGATCACGCAGGCGGACGCCGACAAGGCGAAGAAGGAGAAGATCCCCACCAAGGTCCGCTCGGTCGGCAACGGCTGCGCCTGGGTGGCGAAGAACAACTGGGGCTTCTTCTGCGACTACTTCTACCGCTGGTGGCTGGGCCAGGAGGCCTTCGGCGCGACCGAGTACGACCGGGAGCGTCGCCTGAAGAGCGGTGGCTACCGGGTCGTCACCACGCTGGACCTCAAGGGCCAGGCCGGAGCGCGCCGGGAGATCACCGAGCGGCAGACGGACAGCAACAAGAACGCGCTGCTGCTGGCCGGCATCCAGCCCGGCACCGGCAAGGTGCGGCTGCTCGCGACGAACCGGAAGTACAAGCTCGACGACCCGTCGGACCCGCAGAACAAGATCTCCTCGGACCCGAAGAAGGCCGCCAAGGGCATCCGCGGCACGTACCCGAACACCACCAACCCGCTGATGACCGGTGGCGGCGACATCACCGGTTACCAGGCCGGCTCGGTGTTCAAGATCTTCCCGATCATCGCGGCGCTGGAGTCGGGCCTTCCGCTGGGCACGACGATCAAGGCCGAGAAGCAGTACAAGTCCGGCTACATCGTTCAACGCGGCTCGTCGGCCGCCTGTCCCGGCACGCACTTCTACTGCCCGAAGAACTCGGGTGGTGGCGGCGGCGGGGTCTACACGATGTGGTCCGCCTTCGCTAAGTCGATCAACACGTACTTCATCCCGCTCCAGGAACGGATCGGCACCGACAAGGTGGTCGCCGTCGCCAAGCGCTTCGGCGTGCAGTTCCGCGAGCCGAACGACGCCTACATGACCACCAAGGAGGGCGGCGTCGAGCAGTGGGGCGCCTTCTCCCTCGGCGTGACAGCGTCCACGCCGCTGGACATGGCGAACGCGTACGCCACGCTCGCCGGTGACGGCAAGTACTGCCAGCCCACCCCGGTCGAGCAGATCACCACCAAGGACGGCGAGAAGCTCGACGTCGGCAAGCCGCACTGCATGCAGGCCACCACCAAGGACGTGGCCCGGGCCGCTCTCGACGCGGCACGTTGCCCGGTCGGCGACTCGGCCCAGATGGGCGCCTGCAACGGCGCGACCGCCGGTCCGACCAAGGGCATCGTCGGTCACCCGGTGTTCGGCAAGTCCGGCACCACCGACGCCGACAAGACCGCGTCGCTGATCGTCGGCACCACGTCGATCGTGGTGGCGGGCTACATGGTCAACCCGGACTACCCGGACCACAAGGACCACATGTCGCACCCGATCATCAACCCGGCGGTGCAGTACACGGTCGCGAACTACATGAAGGGCAAGCCCAAGGTCCAGTTCAAGAAGCCGAGCAGCACCAAGATCGCGTACGGCGACCAGCGCTCGATCGCGGACGTGACCTGTGACTCGATCGGGTCGGCTCGTGACCGGCTCGAGGGACAGGGCTTCTCGGTCTCGGTCGGCTCGGCCGTCGACTCGAAGTGCCCGGCCGGCACCGTGGCGGGCACCAACCCGTCCGGCCGCACGATCAAGGGCGGCGTCGTGGTGCTGGAGATCAGCAACGGCAAGCAGGACAAGCCGGAGACACCGGAGGGCCAGGCGTCCGAAGAGCCGGGGCGCCCGGGCAACAACAACGGGCCCGGCAACTAGCGGACCGGACGAAAGCGGGCGGGAGATCGAAATGATCTCCCGCCCGCTTCATTTGGTCTCTCAGGCGAGCTGGCGCCGCACCTCGGCTGCCACCCGGCCACCCTCCGCACGGCCCGCAACGGCGGCCTGAGCCGCCTTCATGGCCGGCCCCATCTGCGCCTTGCCGCTGAAGCCACCGGCCGTGAGCGCCTGTGTCACGATCGAGGCGATCTCCTCGTCGGTCAGCTGCTTCGGCAGGTACCGGTCCAGCACCTCGCCCTCGGCGGTCTCCTTCGCCGCCTGGTCGGCCCGGCCCGCGCCGGAGAACGCGGTAGCGGCCTCACGCCGCTTCTTCGCCTCCTTGGTGAGCACCGCCAGCACCTCGTCGTCGGAGAGCTCACGGGCCTCGTCGCCGGCCACCTCGGCGGTGCGCACGGCGGACAGGGCCATCCGCAGCGTGGAGGTGGTCAGCTCGTCCCGGGACTTCATGGCGGCGTGCAGGTCATCGTTCAGGCGGTCTTTCAGCGTTCCCATGGACGGAGAAACTACCCTTGCCGTCATGCGTAAGCGCCCCCTTATCACCGCTGCCGCCGCACTGACCGCCCTGGGTGGCGCGACGTTCGCCTATGCCTCCCTGATCGAGCGCAACTCGTTCGCCCTGCGCCGGTTCGACGTGCCGGTCCTGGAGCCGGATGCCGAACCGCTGCGCATCCTGCACATCTCGGACCTGCACATGATGCCCGACCAGCGCCGCAAGCAGGACTGGGTGGCCGCGCTGATCGGCACCGACCCGGACCTGGTGATCAACACCGGGGACAACCTCTCGTCGCCGCACGCGGTGCCCGGCGTGCTGCGTGCCCTGGAGCCGCTGCTCGACCTGCCCGGCGCGTTCGTCTTCGGGTCCAACGACTACAAGGGCCCGATCTTCAAGAACCCCCTGCGGTACGTGCTGCCCGGCGAGCGGGAGTACGTGCAGGGCAACGACCTGCCCACCGAGGATCTGCGGGCCGCCCTCACCGACGCCGGCTGGGCCGACCTGAACAACGCGCGCACCACGCTGAAAGCGGGCGGCCGCTCGATCGAGCTGGCCGGCGTCGACGATCCGCACATCAGCCAGGACGACTACGGCTCGGTGGCCGGCCCGATCAGCCCCGGCGTCGACCTGCACCTCGGCGTCACCCACACACCGGCGTCCCGGGTCCTCGACGCGATGGCCGCCGACGGCTTCGACCTGCTGCTGGCCGGGCACACCCACGGCGGCCAGGTCTGCGTGCCGCTGGTCGGCGCGCTCACCACCAACTGCGACCTCCCGCTCTCGATGGCGAAAGGCCTGCACCGCTGGCCCGGCTCGGACTCCTGGCTGCACGTCTCGGCCGGCCTGGGCACCCACCCGACCGCCCCGATCCGCTTCGCCTGCCGCCCGGAGGCCACCCTGCTCACCTTGATATCGCGCTGACCTGCGGTTTCGTGGATTAGGGGTACCCGTTTTCGCGGAGCCGGGACAGTCGGCTAGTATTTCTCCTGCAGCTCGGGGTGTGGCGCAGCTTGGTAGCGCGCTTCGTTCGGGACGAAGAGGCCGTGGGTTCAAATCCCGCCACCCCGACCACGTAGTTGCAGGTAAGGCCCGGTCCCCTCAGGGGAGCCGGGCCTTCCGCTTGTCCGGGGCACAAACACATCCGCGTGTGGATTTGAGGCGCGGATCGCACCCCGACTCCACACGCTCGGCCGGACTCACCCCTCCGTGGGGAATCGCGGCGCCGAGCGCGCCCGAACTCCACACCCTGGAACGGGCCGGTGCTACACAGCGAGCTGAGGCCGCGGGACGACCGTGCGGGGCGCGACCTGCTGGGGTACGGCGTAGGGGCCGATCATCTGCTCGACAGCGGGCGCCACCGAGGGGCGGTCGCCGAGCTGCATGAGCCTCGTGGCGCGGGCCAGGGAGCCGGTTTCGCCGTCGCGGAAGCCCTCGCGGTAGCCGCGCTCGTAGCGTTCGCCGCGGCCTAGGGCACGGCCGAGCGCGAAGCACGAGGAGCCGGCGAGGGCGAGCAGGAAGAGCATCGCGAAGGGTGTCACAGAACTTTCCTTCCGGGGCGCAAGCCACTTAATAGGCGAAAAATACCCCAAACGGACATACTTTGCGGTATTGCATGGAGCAAGTACCTCTACGGGTGACGGAAAAGCGTCCCGGGGCATGTGACAAGCTGGGACCTTGTGACTGACTCCGACCTCGCCCGCCAGGTTCGCACTGTGAGCCGGCTGACCGGCGAATTCACTCTGCGCTCCGGCCGCACCGCTACCGAATACTTCGACAAGTACCAGTTCGAGGCCGACCCGGTGCTCCTCGACAAGCTGGCCGAGCAGCTGGCAGTGCTGATCCCGGAAGGCACCGAGGTCCTCGCCGGCCTGGAGATGGGCGGCATCGCGGTCGTCACGGCCCTGGCCCGGCACGCCAAGCTGCCCACCGCGTTCGTCCGCAAGCAGGCCAAGAAGTACGGCACCGCCCGGCTCGCCGAGGGTGCCGAGGTGGCCGGCCGGCGGGTTCTGATCGTCGAGGACGTGGTGACCTCCGGCGGACAGGTCGTGCTCTCCACGAAGGACCTGCGGCGCCTCGGGGCGCACGTGGACCACGCGGTATGCGTGATCGACCGGCAGGAGGGGGGCGCGCAGGCGCTCGCCGACGAGGGGATCACCCTGCGGGCGCTGCTGACCCGCGCCGACCTGGACGCGGTCGCCTAGCTGACGCGACGCGGTCGCCAAGCTGGACGCGACGCGGTCGCCTAGCTGACGCGATCGCCTAGCTCTGAGCGGTCTCCTGGCGGACCCAGTCGGCGTAGGCCGGGTTCGCCGCCAGGATCGGCAGCGCGAGCACGCAGGGCACGTCATACGGATGCTCGGCGCCGACCCGCTCGATGATGCGGTCCACCAGATCCACGCGAGTGTGCAGGGCCACCCGGGCCTCCGGGTCGTCCTGCACCTCGCCGTCCCAGCGGTAGATCGAGCGGATCGCTGCGACCTGCTGACCGCAGGCGGCCAGCCGGTCGGCGACCAGGCGGCGGGTGAACCCGGCCAGCCACTCCGGATCGGCGGCCGTGATCACGACCTCGCAGATGTCCGTGGTCATGCGTCCTTCTTCCCGAACTCGGCAGCGAGCAGCTCGGCGATCTGGACCGTGTTCAGCGCCGCGCCCTTGCGCCGGTTGTCCCCGGTCACGAAGAACGACAGGGCGCGCGGGTCGTCCATCGCCCGGCGGATCCGGCCCACCCAGGACGGATCGGTGCCGACCGCGTCGATCGGCATCGGGAACTCGCCCGCCTCCGGATCGTCCACCACGATCACACCCGGCGCGTTGCGCAGCACCTGACGGGCCGCGTCGGCGGTCACCTCGGCGGCGAAGACCGCGTGCACCGCGATCGAGTGGCCGGTCACGACCGGGACCCGGACGCAGGTCGCCGAGACCTTGAGCGCCGGCATGCCGAGGATCTTGCGGGATTCGTTGCGGAGCTTCAGCTCCTCGGAGGACCAGCCGAGTGCGGCCAGCTCACCGGACCACGGCACCACGTTGAGCGCCAGCGGTGCCGGGAACGGTCCGAGATCGTCGCCGACGGCCTGGCGCACGTTGCCGGGACGGGAGCCGAGGAGCCTGTCGCCGGCCACCTTGGTGAGCTGATCGTGCAGGGTGTCCACACCGTCCTGGCCGGCGCCGGAGGCCGACTGGTACGACGCCAGGACCAGCTCACGCAGGCCGAACTCGTAGTGCAGCGGCGCCACCGCCATGATCATCGCGGCGGTGGTGCAGTTGGCGCTCGCCACGATTCCGCGCGGGCGGTACCCCAGGACCTCGCGGTTCACCTCGGGCACCACGAGCGGCACGTCCGGTTCCATCCGGAACGCGGACGAGTTGTCGACCACGATGGCGCCACGGGCGGTCGCGATCGGCGCCCACCGCACCGAAACGGCGTCGGGAACGTCGAACATCGCCACGTCGACGCCGTCGAAGGCTTCGGCGGTCAGTTCTCGTACTTCAAGCTCCTCGCCCCGGCAGGTGAGCACCTTGCCACTGGAACGGGCGGAAGCGATGAGCCGGATCTCGCCCCAGACGTTGCGCCGGGACGAGAGCAGCTCGAGCATGACGGAACCGACGGAGCCGGTGGCTCCGACGACGGCGAGCGTGGGCTGCGCCATCGCGCGGGTTACCGGCCGGTGCCCGCGTAGACGACGGCCTCCTCGTTGCCACCCAGATCGAACTGGTCGTGGACGGCACGCACCGCGGTGTCGAGGTCGGTGTCGCGGCAGACGACCGAGACCCGGATCTCCGACGTGGAGATCATCTCGATGTTCACGCCGGCCGCGCCGATGCAGGCGAAGAAGGCCGCCGCGACGCCCGGGTGCGAGCGCATGCCGGCGCCGATCAGCGACACCTTGCCCACGTGGTCGTCGAAGAGCAGGCTCTTGAACTTGATCTGGTCCTTGATCTTGTCAAGGGCGGTCATCGCGGTCGGGCCGTCCGCCTTCGGCAGGGTGAACGAGATGTCCGTGCGACCGGTGCCCTCGGTGGAGATGTTCTGCACGATCATGTCGATGTTGATCTCGGCCTGGGCGACCGTCTCGAAGATGCGACCGGCCGAGCCCGGCTCGTCCGGGACGCCGACGATCGTGATCTTGGCCTCGCTGCGTTCGTGCGCGACCCCGGTGATCAATGCTTGCTCCACGTCAGGGTCCTCCATCGATCCGGTGACGAGCGTGCCTTCTTTATTCGAGTACGAAGAGCGTACGTGGATCGGCACCTTGAAGCGGCGCGCGTACTCCACGCATCGCAACATCAGCACCTTCGCCCCACCCGCCGCAAGCTCGAGCATCTCCTCGTACGTGATCTGCTTGATGTGCTTGGCGTTCGGCACGATCCGGGGGTCGGCGGTGAAGACGCCGTCCACGTCGGTGTAGATCTCACACACGTCCGCGTGCAGCGCCGCGGCCAGCGCGACGGCCGTGGTGTCCGAGCCACCGCGGCCCAGCGTGGTGATGTCCTTGGTGTCCTGCGAGACGCCCTGGAAACCGGCGACGATGGCGATCGCGCCCTCGTCGAGCGCGGTGCGCAGCCGGCCCGGCGTGACGTCGATGATCCGGGCCTTGCCGTGCGTCGAGGTGGTCAGCACGCCGGCCTGGGAGCCGGTGTAGGAACGAGCCTCGTACCCCAGGTTGTGGATCGCCATGGCGAGCAGCGCCATCGAGATCCGCTCGCCGGCGGTGAGCAGCATGTCCATCTCGCGGCCCGGCGGCAGCGGGCTGACCTGGTTCGCCAGGTCCACGAGCTCGTCGGTGGTGTCGCCCATCGCCGAGACGACGACAACGACGTCGTCGCCCGCCTTGCGGGCGGCCACGATGCGCTCGGCCACGCGCTTGATGCGCTCGGCCGTCGCCACCGAGGAGCCACCGTATTTCTGCACCACTAGAGCCACGGCAAACCATTCCTTCCAGCTCAGTCCTGCCCACCCTAGCCGCGCGGCCACGACCGCTCGACAGGCGATCCCAGAATCCGGCCACCCGGGCGCGACACGCCGGAGCCCACTGAAGCAGCACGTTGACCGGCCCGGCCAGAATGACCCGATGCGCCGTTTCGCGTTCACCGTCACGCTGCTGGCGCTGGCCCTGACCGCCGGCTGCTCCGGCGACACTCCGGAGCAGGCACCCAGCTCACCGGCGCCCTCGGTCGTGGCCGGGCCGGCCGCCGACGCCAGCGACGCCCTCGCCGGCCTGGCCGCGCTCGCTCTGGACCGCCGGTACGCGGCGCTCTACACCTGGGACGTCGGCGACAGCCAGCCCCGCAACGTCATCGCGATGGTGGCGAACGACGGCAGCTGGCGGGTCGACATCCCGCGCGGCGCCCAGGGCGGCACGACCGACGTGTCGATCGTGCGCACCGCCGCCGGCGTGCACCAGTGCACGCTCGGCGTCACCTCCACCTGCGTCCTGGTCGCCGACCACGGCGAGAAGGTGCCGGGCAGGTACGACCCCCGGGTGCAGCGCCTGTTCCGGCAGTGGCTGCCCGCCTTCACCGATCGGCACGAGGCGCTCGCGGTCTCCGCGGTCCAGCCGCTGGCCGGCGCGCAGGGCTCCTGCTTCTCGGTCGACTCGGTCGCCGCCGGGCTGGACGCGCCGGTCGACGTCGGCATCTACTGCTACGCCCCGGACGGGCTGCTCACCGCGGCGCGGGTCAACTTCGGGGTGCTGAAGCTGGTCAAGCAGATCGCGGCGCCGGCCACGGTCCAGCTGCCCGGCCCGGTGATCTCCGGCACGCCGATGGGCATGGACGCGGTCGTCGCGCCGTCGGCGGTCGCGCCGTCAGCGGTCGTCGTGCCGTCGGCGGTTCCCGCGCCGAGCTGAGCGGCGGCCACCACGTGGTTCCCACGATCCGGTCGTTCCATTAGCCACCTCGAAACGGATCACGTAACGTCGGTGACGACATGTGGCAGGTGAACCTTCTCCTTCGCTGCCGCGACGAGGCCCCATCCCAGGCCGGCACCTCGTCGCGGAGGTGACGCGCGCCGCCTGCTCGTCTTCTTTCCTGACTGGAGCAGTCACATGTCCGATGCCTTCAAAACCCAGCGTCCCAGCGCCATGCCCGTCCAGCGCTACGAGGCGTACCAGAAGCAGTTCGATGTTCCGCTGACCGACCGGCAGTGGCCCTCGCGCGTGGTCGAGACCGCCCCCCGCTGGTGCGCGGTCGACCTGCGGGACGGCAATCAGGCGCTGATCGACCCGATGTCCCCGGAACGCAAGAAGCGCATGTTCATGCTGCAGGTGAAGATGGGCTACAAGGAGATCGAGGTCGGCTTCCCGGCCGCCAGCCAGGCCGACTTCGACTTCGTCCGCCAGCTGATCGAGCAGGACCTGATCCCGGACGACGTCACGATCCAGGTGCTGGTGCAGTGCCGTGAGCACCTGATCGACCGGACGTTCGAGTCGATCCGCGGCGCCAAGCGGGCCATCGTGCACTTCTACAACTCCACCTCGACGCTGCAGCGGCGCGTGGTGTTCGGCCTGGACAAGGACGGCATCACCGACATCGCGACGACCGGCGCCCGGCTCTGCCAGAAGTACGCCGAGATCCACACGCCGGACACCGAGATCTTCTACGAGTACTCGCCGGAGTCGTACACCGGCACCGAGCTGGATTACGCGCTGGAGATCTGCTCGGCCGTCATCGACGTGATCGACCCCACCCCGGACCGGCCGCTGATCATCAACCTGCCGGCCACCGTCGAGATGGCGACGCCGAACGTCTACGCCGACTCGATCGAGTGGATGCACCGCAACCTGCCGCGGCGCGACAGCGTCATCCTGAGCCTGCACCCGCACAACGACCGGGGCACCGCTGTCGCCGCCGCCGAGCTGGGCCTGCTGGCCGGGGCGGACCGGATCGAGGGCTGCCTGTTCGGCAACGGCGAGCGCACCGGCAACGTCGACCTGGTGACGCTGGGCCTGAACCTGTTCTCCCAGGGCATCGACCCGCAGGTGGACTTCTCGAACATCGACGAGATCAAGCGGACCGTCGAGTACTGCAACCAGCTGCCGGTGCACGAGCGGCACCCGTACGCGGGTGACCTGGTCTACACCGCGTTCTCCGGCTCGCACCAGGACGCGATCAAGAAGGGCTTCGCCGCGCTGCAGGACGACGCCGACGCGGCCGGTGTGGAGATCGACTCCTTCACGTGGGGCGTGCCCTACCTGCCGATCGACCCGAAGGACGTGGGCCGCACCTACGAGGCGGTCATCCGGGTCAACTCGCAGTCCGGCAAGGGCGGCGTGGCGTACATCATGAAGGAAGAGCACAAGCTGGACCTGCCGCGCCGGCTGCAG
Organism: Actinoplanes sp. NPDC023936; assembly: GCF_040639325.1. Classification (NCBI taxonomy): domain Bacteria; kingdom Bacillati; phylum Actinomycetota; class Actinomycetes; order Micromonosporales; family Micromonosporaceae; genus Actinoplanes; species Actinoplanes sp. NPDC023936. Next base: position 81,464 of record NZ_JBEZZR010000028.1, read on the forward strand.
ATCGAGTTCTCCGGCGTGGTGCAGCACCACACCGACGCCGCAGGCGGCGAGGTCGGCCCGCAGCAGATGTGGGACATCTTCGCCGGCGAGTACCTGGTGGAGCACCAGGCCACCTCGGCGTTCACCGTGGAGAGTTACAGCACCGCGACCGTCGACGGCAAGGTCGAGATCGACGTCGAGGTCTTCCACCGCGGCGTACGGCGTCCGCTGGCCGGCGTCGGCAACGGCCCGATCGCCGCGTTCGTGCAGGCCGTCGAGCCGCTGGGGATCAACGCCCGGGTGCTGGACTACCAGGAGCACGCGCTGACCTCGGGCGGCGACGCGCAGGCCGCGGCCTATGTGGAGGTTCAGGTCGGCGATGCGACCTACTGGGGCGTCGGCATCGACGCCAACATCGTGAGCGCGTCGATCAAGGCAGTGACCAGCGCGATCAACCGCGCACGCTGAGATTCACCCCCGCGTGCCGCCGACGGGCGGCACGCGGGGTTCGCACTTAGGCTGGCGTCGTGCCACGCTACAACGCCCCCCTGGTTCTGACCGTCACCCTCGCTCTCACCGGCTCTCTCGCCCTCACCGGGTGCGAGGTCGTCGACGCCGGCGCCACCGGCGGGTCCACACCGACCGACGCCACCGACACCCACGCCGAACTGGACGGACTGACCGTCGCCGCGGCCGGCAGCATGAAGGGTTACACCCGGGAGAAGTTCCCCCACTGGCGGGACACCGGTTCGAACTGCGACGTCCGCGACTCGGTTCTGGAGCGCGACGGCGAGAAGGTCAAGCGCTCCGGCTGCAACGTGGTCGCCGGCACCTGGCGCAGCCTCTACGACGATGAGGTTCTGAACTCGCCGACCAAGGTGGACATCGACCACATGGTTCCGCTCGCGAACGCCTGGCGGTCCGGCGCCTCGAAGTGGGACAACGACAAGCGCGGCGACTTCGCCAACGATCTGGACCGCCCGCAGCTGATCGCGGTCTCGGCGAGCTCGAACCGGTCGAAGGGCGACCAGGACCCGTCGACGTGGAAGCCGCCGGCTCGGGACAGCTGGTGCACGTACGCGCAGGACTGGGTAACCGTGAAGAGCTACTGGAAGCTGACCGTCACCGAGAAGGAGAAGGTGGCGCTCAACGACATGCTGGAGACCTGCTGATGGCTTCTCCCGAACAGAGCCCGACAAAAGAGCAGAGCCCGACAAAAGAGCAGAGCCCGACCACCGGGCAGAACCGGACCACGGACATCGTTCCCGGTCCGGGCGGCGTGATGACCGACGAGGTCGGCGTCGTCACCGGTGACCTCACCCTGCGGACCGAACTCTCCGGCGGCGACGTGGTGCTGCGCGTGCAGTACAAGGACGCCGAGGAGTGGTACGCGGTCACCGGCGGCAAGGCGCCCCTCGCCGACCCGGCCGACCTGGAGGCCGTCCACGCGATCGCCGTCGGTCTGCTGCATCGTCCATGATCGCTTCTATTGGAAAGCTTCTGTACAGTTAGGTGGGTGCGTGTCACCCACCTGGCCGTCTCAGCGGTTCTCGTGCTTCCGCTGGTCGTGACGTCGGCCGACGCCAGCGCCGGACCCCCTCCGCCGCCCGTCTCGCTGTCCAGCGTCCTCCCGGCCCCGGTCCGGGCGATCCCGGACCCGGCGGCGTCGTTCACGCTCACCCCGGACACGGTGATCACCGCGGACGGCGCCGCGACGCCGATCGCCGAGCAGCTAGCCACCGCCTTCCGCCCGGCCACCGGTTTTCCCCTGCCGACCGCGACGAAGCCGGCCGCTGGGGCGATCAACCTGCGGCTCACCGGCCGCGGGACCGGCGAGGCCTATCGGCTGGTCGTCACCGCGAACCGCGTCGATCTGACCGCCGGCACCCCGGCCGGGCTCTTCAACGGCGTGCAGACCCTCCGCCAGCTCCTGCCGCCCGATGTCGAGTCGGACCGGGTCCAGCGAGCCGACTGGGTCATCCCGGGCGGGCGGATCGACGACCGCCCGCGGTACGCCTACCGGGGCGCGATGCTCGACCTGGCCCGCCATTTCCACACCCCGGACGAGGTCAAGCGGTACATCGATCAGATCAGCCGCTTCAAAATCAACTACCTGCACCTGCACCTCACCGACGACCAGGGCTGGCGGATCCGGATCGACAGCTGGCCCCGGCTGACCGCCGTCGGCGGCGCACCCGGCACCGGAGTGGGCGGCGAGGGCGGCGGGTTCCTCACCAAGGGCGACTACCGCGATCTGGTGGCCTACGCCGCCGCGCGGTACGTGACGATAGTCCCCGAGATCGACATGCCCGGACACGTGAACGCGGCGCAGGTCGCCTACCCCGAGCTGACCTGCGACGGCGTCGCGCCGAAACCCCGGACCGACATGTTGGTGGGCTACAGCTCGCTCTGCGCCGGCAAGGAGGTCACCTACCGGTTCGCCGAGGACGTGATCCGCGAGCTGGCCGCCATGACGCCCGGTCCCTACCTGCACATCGGCGGCGACGAGGCGCACTCCACGCCGCACGCGGATTACGTGACGTTCCAGAAGCGCGTGCTGCCGCTGGTCCGGAAATACGGGAAAACCGCGATCGGCTGGCAGGAGATCGCGGCCGCGAGCCCGCAGGACGCCATCGTCCAGTACTGGCATGAAGACCCGAAGATGGCGAAGATGACCGGAAAAGTCATCATGTCTCCGGCTGATCGCGCCTATCTGGACATGCAGTACGACAGGCTGACTCCGGGCGGCCTCAACTGGGCGGGCACCACCGAGGTGGACAACGCCTACTCCTGGAATCCCGGCAAGCTGCTTCGGTCCGTACCGGAGGAAAGGGTCTTCGGGGTTGAAGCGCCGCTCTGGTCGGAGACCCTGCGTGATCTCGACGACATCGAATTCCTGGCTTTTCCGCGGCTGGTGGCGATCGCCGAGATCGGCTGGTCGCCGCGAAGCGACTGGGACTCGTTCCGGACCCGGCTCGGCGCCTACGGCCCACGGTGGACGCGACAGGGCGTCCGGTTCTACAGCTCGCCGCAGATCCCCTGGAGTTAGGGAACCTGCGGCGAGGTGAGACGCGAGGAGAAGTCGATCAGGCCGGCGTAGCGGCCGGGCGGCGACCCGCCACGATCTCGTCCGACACCACCGGGAAGTGGCACGCGGTGAGGTGCGACTCCGGGTCGTCGAGCCGGGTGACCAGCGGCGGCTCCTCGGTCGCGCAGATGTCCTGCGCCTTCCAGCAACGGGTGCGGAACCGGCAGCCGGACGGCGGGTTGATCGGGCTCGGCACGTCGCCGGTGAGCAGCACGCGCTCGCGCTGCGCGCGATCACGCCGGACCGGGTCGGGCACCGGGACCGCCGACATCAGGGCCACCGTGTACGGGTGACGCGGGTTCTTGTAGAGATCGTCCCGGTCCGCGATCTCCACGACCTTGCCGAGGTACATCACGGCGACCCGATCGGAGATGTGCCTGACCACCGAGAGGTCGTGCGCGATGAAGACGTAGGTCAGGTCGAACTCGTTCTGCAGGTCTTCCAGCAGGTTCACGACCTGGGCCTGGATCGACACGTCGAGCGCCGACACCGGCTCGTCCGCCACGATCAGCTTCGGCCGCAGCGCGAGCGCCCGGGCGATGCCGATGCGCTGGCGCTGACCGCCGGAGAACTCGTGCGGGTACCGGTTGTAGTGCTCCGGGCTGAGGCCGACCAGTTCCAGGAGCTCCTGCACGGCCTTCTTGACGCCCTGCGGAGTGGGGATGTTCTGGATCTGCAGCGGCGCCGCGATGATCGAGCCGATCGTGTGCCGCGGGTTCAGCGACGAGTACGGGTCCTGGAAGATCATCTGGACGTCCCGGCGGAGCGGCCGCATCTGCGTCACCGACTTGTGGGTGATGTCCTCACCCTCGAAGACGATCTTGCCGCCGGTCGGCTCCAGGATCCGGGTGAAGAGCCGGCCCAGCGTCGACTTGCCGCAGCCGGACTCGCCGACCAGACCCAGCGTCTCGCCGGAGCGAACCTCCAGGTCGATGCCGTCGACGGCGCGCACGGCGCCGACCTGGCGCTTGAAGAGCCCTTTTGTGATCGGGAAGTGCTTCTGCACCCCGGTCGCCTCGAGCAGGTTCTCGCTCATCGTTCTATTACTCCCCGCTCAGAGGTTCGGAAGCACTTCTTCCTGGAAGATCTTCGTGCGCAGGTCGGGCGGCAGATGGCAGGCGACCCCGTGGGGACCGCCGCTGAGGACCGGCACCTCTTTGAAGGAACGGTCGCCGTTGCGGCCCGCGTAGGGGCAGCGCGGGTGGAAGGCGCACCCGTCCGGCAGGTTGATCAGGCTGGGCGGCGAGCCCTTGACCGGGTTGAGCCGCTCGCGGACCTCACGGTCGAGGCGCGGCATGCTGCCGAGCAGACCCCAGGTGTACGGGTGCTGCGGACGCTGGAACAGGTCCACGGCGGGACCCCGCTCGATGACCTTGCCGCCGTACATGACGAGCACCTCGTCGGCGAGCTCCGCCACCACACCGAGGTCGTGCGTGATCATGATGACCGCGGAGCCGAACTCCTCCTGCAGGTCCCGGATCAGGTCCAGGATCTGCGCCTGCACTGTCACGTCGAGAGCCGTGGTCGGCTCGTCGGCGATCAGCAGCTTCGGGTCGTTGACCAGCGCCATCGCGATCATCGCGCGCTGGCGCATACCCCCGGAGAACTGGTGCGCGTAGTCGTGGAAGCGCCGCTCCGGCTGCGGGATGCCGACCCGGGCCAGCATGTCGATGGCCCGCTCACGGGCGGCCTTCTTGTTCACCCCGGGGTGGTGCACCCGGTACGCCTCGACGATCTGCGACCCGACCGTGAAGTACGGGTGCATCGCGCTCAGCGGGTCCTGGAAGATCATCGACATCTTGCCGCCGCGCAGCCCGCGGACCTCTTCGTCGGTGGCGGTGACCAGCTCCTTGTCGTCGAGCCAGATCTCCCCGGCCACCTTCGCGTTGCTGCGGGTGCGGTGCAGGCCCAGCACGGCGAGCGAGGTGACGCTCTTGCCGGAGCCGGACTCGCCCACGATGCCGAGCGTCTGGCCGGCCCGGAGCGAGAAGCTCGAACCGGAGACGGCCTGGACGATGCCGTCGTCCGTCTCGAAGCGGACGTTGAGGTCCTTGACCTCGAGGAACGGACGGTCGGTAGCCGAACTGGCGGACATGTTCCTCTCCCTCAGCTCAGCCGCACGCGCGGGTCGATGACGCCGTAGACGAGGTCCACGATCAGGTTGGCGAAGACGATGAAGAACGCGGCGATCAGCGTGATCCCCAGGATCACCGGCAGGTCGTTGCCGCGGATCGCCTGCAGCGCCTGGTAGCCCAGGCCACGCAGGTTGAAGACCGTCTCGGTGAGGATCGCGCCGCCGAGCAGCGCACCGAGGTCCAGACCGAACACGGTGACGATCGGGGTCAGGCCCGACCGGAGGGCGTGCTTGCCGATGACCGTGCGCTCCCGCAAACCCTTGGCGCGGGCCGTCCGGATGTAGTCCTCACCGAGCGTCTCCAGCATGTTCGCCCGGGTCAGGCGGGCGTACGTGGCGGCGAAGAGGAAGGCCAGCGTGATCCAGGGCAACAGCATCTGGACGAACCAATCACCGGGACTCTCGGTGAACGGCACGTAGTTGCTCTGTGGCAGCCATCCCAGTGCGTACACGAAGATCGCCGAGGAGAGCAGACCGGTGAAGTAGATCGGAAGCGACACACCGGCCAGAGCGACGGTCATCGCCGTCCGGTCGATCACGCTGCCTCTTCGGAGCGCGGAGATGACACCGGTCGTGACACCGCCGATGAGCCAGAGCACCGCCGCACCGAGCGCCAGTGACAACGTCACCGGTAGATCGCTGAGCAGAAGGGGAGTCACCTCCTGCTCGGTCTTGAACGAGTAACCCAGGCACGGGGCCGGGCAATGGGTGACGTCCGGTCCGTTCGAGTAGTCCCGGCCGACCACAAGCCCTTTCAGGAACTTGCCGTACTGCACCAGGATCGGGTCGGCGAGGCCCATCTTCGTGCGGATGCCCTCGAGCGACACCGCATCGGCTTGCTTGCCGACATAAAGCAGCGCGGGATCACTGCCGGTGATCTTCGGCACCATGAAGAAGATTCCGAAGGTCACGAACGTGACCACGAGCAGCGTGATGACGGCGTTGATCAGCCGCCGGATGAGGTAAGCCAGCACGACGTTCGGCCAAAGGACGGGCGGGCACCGGTTGCGAGAACCGGTGCCCGCCCGCCGCGGGCGGCCTTCACCAACCCTTCGAATTACCCGTTGCTGTTAGAGCCGCGAACGACTGAGCCGTTTTCAACGTGACGAGGGCCTCGCTCGCCGGCGCTGGACAACGGCCCGGCAGCCTCAGGCCCGATGTCAGGTTGAAAATTGCTCACTGTTACTTGCCGTCGCTGACGCCGAGGGCCTGGAAGTCCAGCATGCCAAAGCTGTCGTGCACGTAGGCGTTCGTCAGCCGCGGGTTGCGGTAGTTGAGCGCCTTGTCGACCACGAACGGCAGGTAGTACGCGCCTTCCATGACCTTGTGGTTCACCTGGCTGTAGAGCTCCGCGGCCTTCGTCGGGTCGGTCTCCGCGGCCGCCTGGTCGAAGAGCGCGTCGATCGACGGGTCCTTGATCAGGGGGAGGTTGTAGTTGCCGTTCTCCAGGATGAAGCGGCTGTCCACCAGCGGCTGCAGGTAACCGGAACCGGTCGGGTAGTCGGCGCCCCAGCCAGCGATCATGATGCCGTAGCCCTTGCTCTTCACGTTGTCCGGCGAACCGATCACGGAGGAGAGCTGAGCGCCGTCGTACTGCTCGATCGCGGCGTTGATGCCGGCCTGCTTCAGCGAAGCCTGCAGCGCCTCGGCGCTCTTGATCTCGGCCGGCTTGTTGTTGCGGACCGCGATCTTGGTGTCGAAGCCGTTCGGCTTGCCACAGGCGGTGAGGGCCTTCTTGGCCTCCTCGATCTGCGGCTTGCCCTGGAGCCGGTTGAACGGGTCGTACTTGGCGTCCGAGCCGGCGATGTTCGGCGGCAGCATGCTGGTGCCGATGTCGCCACCCGCGATCGGGCCGCCACGAGCCGTCTGCAGCGAGGTCGGGTCGGCCGCGTACATCACGGCCTTACGGCACTCGATGTTGTCCAGCGGAGCGACGTCGGTCGCCAGGCCCGCGTACCGGATGAAGCCGGTGGTCGGGGTGTCGGCGTTCGCCTTCAGGTTCGGGTCCTGGAGGATCTTGGTCCGGGCCGTCGCCTGCACACCGGTCTGGCCGACGTCGAGGTCCGCGGTACCGGCGATGAGCCGGGCGTCCATGTCCTCGGCGTTGGTGGTGATCGTCAGGTTGATCGCGTCCGGCAGCGCCTTGCGGATCGTGTCCGTGGCAGGGTCCCAGTTCGGGTTGCGGACCCAGGCCGCGCCCTTACCCGGCTGGATGCTGCCTTCCTTGAACATGTACGGACCCGAGGAGGCCGGCGCGGCGTTGTACTTGGCGCCGGTGTCCCGCTTCTGCGGAACCGGACCGGCACCCGGCATCGCCAGCATGTAGAGGAAGTCCGACTGCGGCTTCTTCAGCTTGAAGATGATGGTGGAGTCGTCCGGGGTCTCGACCGACTTGAGGCCGAGCTTGTTCGGGTCGGTGTCCTTGTACGGGCCCGGGTACTTCTGGCCCTGGTCCAGGACGTCGATCAGGTAGACCGGGCCGCCGGGGATGACATCCTGCGCGAAGATGCGCTCGATGCCGTACTTGATGTCCTTCGACGTGATCGGGCTGCCGTCGTCGAACTTGGTGCCGGTCTTCAGCTTGAAGGTGTAGGTCAGCTTGTCCGCGCTGATCTCCGGCAGGGCCGCCGCGAGGTCGGGCTGGAGCTCCAGACCGCCCTTGCCCGGCTCGGCCGCGTAGTCGACCAGCTTGCGGGTGTAGAGCCGGTTCAGGTTCCAGACGAACGCGTAGTAGCCACGCGCCGGGTCCCAGTAGTCAGCGTCCTGCGCACCCCACAGGTTGAGGGTACCGCCCTTGGTGGTGGAGGGGTTCACCACGCTGGTGATCGCGGCGTTGTAGGCAGCCTTGCCGCCCGTAGTGCTGGTGTTGCCGCTGTCGTCACTGTCCGACCCACCGCACGCAGCAGTGGTCAGTCCCAGCACGACGGCGACGCCGGCTGAGGCTATCGCCCTTGTCTTTCGTGACACCTGTTCTCCTACCTCCTCGAACAGCGGAGCCGTACGGTCCGCCAAACATGCGATGTTCTTCGACAACCCCTGTGTCAGCGGGCCTTCGGGTCGAGCGCGTCGCGCAAGCCGTCACCGAAGAGGTTGAAGGCCAGCACCGTGATGAAGATCATTGCGCCAGGAATGATCATGTAGGTCGGGTTGATCGAATACGTGGCGACGGCATCCGAGAGCATTCCGCCCCACGACGGGTTGGGCGGGGGGATGCCGACACCGAGGAAGCTCAACGCCGCCTCAGTCAGGATGTTGGTCGGGATGATCAGCGTCGCGTAGACGAGGATCGGGGCCGCCAGGTTCGGCAGCAGCTCGCGGAAGACGATTCGCGGCGATCGGGCGCCCATGCTGCGCGCCGCCTCGACGAACTCACGCTCACGCAGCGACAGGGTCTGACCGCGCACGATCCGGCCGATGTACGGCCAGCCGAAGAACCCGATCACGCCAACCAGGACGACGATCCGCGACCAGCGGCTGTCCAGCCCGAACATCGTGCTGGGCAGCACCGACACCAGGGCGATCGAGAAGAGCAACTGCGGGAACGCGAGCAGGAAGTCCATCACCCGGCTGATCACCGAGTCGACCCAGCCGCCGAGGAAACCGGCCGCCGCGCCGAAGACCGTACCCAGGAAGGTGGAGACGAACGCGGAGAGGAAAGCGACAGTGAGGGACGTCTGCGCGCCGTAGAGAATCCGGCTGAACACGTCCCGGCCGGAGGTCGGCTCCACACCGAGGAGGAAGTCGGAGCTGATGCCACCGAAGTCCCCGATCGGGGTGCCGAACGTCGCGTCGATCTGATCCTGGTGGTACTCGTCGATCGGGTACCCGAACAGCTTGGTCAGCACCGGAGCGAGGATGGCCAGGGCGATCAGCAGCAGAACGACGATCCCGCCGCCCATGGCGACGCGGTCCTTCTTCAGCCGACGCCAGGCGATCTGCCTCAGCGACCGGCCGGCGATCGCCTTCTCGCCAGGCTCCCGCTCATCAGCCGCGTCGATGGTCGCCACCGTCTTGTCGTCGGTGATCGACGCTTCTGGGCCAAGCGACATCTATTCGCCGGTCCTCTCCCAGTCGCCGAGCGACGGGAGCCCACAGCCACAGGTCGAGGACACACGGAAAATCCCCCGAGCGGTGACGATGGCCCACGTAGCTAACGGCAACCGATCGGTTATCGCATGCCTCGAGTGCCGACTCTCGCTGCGCCGGCCGAGATCAGATCGACGCCACGAGAGCACTCGACGGCGGGTGTGGCCGCCATCGAGAGGAACATTCACCTAGTGAGTGCTCCGGGTCAAGTTCACGGACGGCACGCGGACGCTTCCGTGTCTCCCTCGTGATGTCTCTGTGACCTAGACGTTGAACCAAACGGAAATTACCTCGTCGACGGCCGTTAAGGAGCGAATCGGACGCAACCGGTCGCAAGGCGTTACATCCGCGTTACGAGACGTAGATTCAGATCGCTCTACGACCCTCGAAAGCCCGGCCTAGAGTGATCTCGTCGGCGTACTCCAGGTCGCCGCCGACCGGCAGACCGCTCGCCAGACGGGTCACGGCGATGCCCATCGGCTTCACCAGGAGGCCCAGATAGGTCGCCGTGGCCTCACCCTCGGTGTTCGGGTCGGTCGCCAGGATCAGCTCCTTCACCTCACCCGTGCCCAGCCGGATCAGCAGCTCGCGGATCTTCAGGTTGTCCGGGCCGACGCCCTCCAGCGGATTGATCGCACCGCCGAGAACGTGGTACCGCCCCCGGAACTCGCCGGTCCGCTCGATCGCGACGACGTCCTTCGGCTCCTCCACCACGCAGAGCACCTCGTTGGTACGGCGGGTGTCCCGGCAGACCCGGCACTGATCAGACTCGGCCACGTTGAAACAGGTCGTGCAGAACCGAACCAGCTCCTTGACCTTGCGCAGCGCGCCGGCCAGCCGGTTCACGTCCGCCGGGTCGGCGGAGAGGATGTGGAACGCGATGCGCTGAGCCGACTTCGGGCCCACACCCGGAAGCCGGCCCAGCTCATCGATCAGGTCCTGGATGGCACCTTCGTACACGGATCAGAACCCCGGCAGGGAGAAGCCACCGGTCGCCGGTCCCATCTTCGACTCGGCCAGCTCACGCTGCGCCTCCGCGGCGTTGTGGATGGCCGCCAGCAGAAGATCCTCCAGCGTCTCGACGTCGTCGGCGTCCACCGCCTTCGGGTCGATCTTGACGGCCTTGAACTCACCCAGACCGGTGATCGTCACGGTCACCAGCCCGCCGCCGGCGGTGCCGGTCAGCTCCGCCTCAGCCAGCTCGGCCTGCGCCTGCGCGACCTGCTGCTGCATCTTCTGCGCCTGCTTCATGATCTGCTGCATGTTCGGCTGTCCACCGGGGCGCATGGCACCGCTCCTCAATCTTCGTTCCCTAAACCGCCATCGATGACCCACGGCGGCCGAAAGTTACCGCCGCCAGCGTAGCTGTATAACTGGCTCCGCTTCGCTCCGCGGCGATTGCCTTGTAACCGGTGAGATGACAGGCGGTTCTCCGGCACCGCAAACCCCGCGGCGTCGGAGAACCGCTTGTCATCTCACCGGCGGCAATCGCGGGATGTTCTGGTCGTCCGTGGCGCGGCCTGCGGTTCTGGTCGTCCTGGTGCGGCCTGCGGTTCTGGTTGTCCTGGTGCGGCCTGCGGTTCTGGTTGTCCGTGGCGCGGCCTGGGGTCAGAGCTCGCCGATCTTCTCGGCGCCGAACGCGTCCCGGAGCAGCTGCATGGCGAGCTCCTCGCCGCTCTGCCGGGCCGTCTTCTCGTCGAGCACGTCGTCGAGCGGCTCGTCACCGGGGTCGAAGCCCTCGATGGCGGCGGCAGCCGCCGGCGGACCGTCGAACTCGGGGTCGTAGGGCGCCTCCTCGGTCGGCGTCCCATCCGACCACGCGGCCCCGCCACCGGCTGCCCGGCCGGCCGCCATTCCAGCACCGGCGGCGCTGGCCGCCCGGGCCGCCGCCAGTCCACCGCCTACGGCACCGGCGCCGGCCGCACGAGGCGCCGCCGGTCCACCGCCGGCGCCAGCGGGTCCAGCCGTGCCGAGCCCGCCGGGGGCACCGGCTGCGGACCCGCCGGAGGGTCGCGCCGCTGCGGCATTACGAGCAGCGGCAGCGGCAGCGCGTGCGGCTTCCATCGCCGCTGACCGAGCAGGGGCCGCCTTCCCCGGAGCAGGCGGACTCACCGCGGCAGGCGGACTCACCGCAGCAGAAACGTTCACCGCAGCAGACGCGCTTCCCGTGGCAGACGTGCTTCCCGCGGCCGGCGTGCTTCTCGCGGCAGGCGCATTGGCGGGCGGAGGCGCCGGAGCCGGATCGACCGGCACGGCGGCCGCGGGCGCACCCGGTGCCGTGGCCGAGGGCGCCGGAGCAGCCGGCGCGGCGGCGGGCGGCACGGCAGCGGCGGGCGCACCCGGTGCCGTGGCCGGTGGCGCCGACGCGGCGGGCTCTGCCGACGGGGACGGATTGGTCGGTGGCCGAGCAGCGGCACCGGGCTTGACCGGCTCAGGCCAGTCGTCGTCGGCAGCGATCGGCGCTGACGCCCGCGGAGCGGCACTTCCCGGCCGAACGGGCTCAGGCCAGTCGGTGTCCCCCTCGTCGGCCACCTGCGCCGGGGAAGACGGCTCCGGGGAGGCGACGGCCGGAGGACGGGCCGGGGCCGGCCATTCGTCGTCGGAGTCCGGTGATGAGGGCCGCTGAGGCCGGGAGGGGCGCGACTCGGTCCGGCCGGTGTTGCGCTCCGGGGCACTGGACGACGCCACCGGCGCTGGCTGTGGCGCTCGGCCGGGAGTGGCGGACGACGGGCGGCGGTTCGGTGACTGGTCCCGGCTGCCGGCGGTAGCGCTCCGCGCCGGAGGGGCCTCGCCGACCTCGCAGCGGATCTGCCACTGCCCGCCGAGCGCCCGCCGGAACGCCTCGGTGATCACGTCCTGGTAGCCGGTGACCAGCCGTTCCGCGTATTTCGGGTTCGGCGCGCCGAAGACGACCGTGTCGCCCTCGACCGCGCGCAGGTCGATCCCGCTCTTCTGCATCACGCCGACCTTTTCGTGCGAGCGGCCGAGGTCCAGCCAGGCGGCACGGACGTCCTCGAGCCGGTCGACGGGAGGCGCGGCGGGCGCGGGCGCGGCCGGCTCGTCGTCCCACGGAGGCGGTTCCTCGTCGTAGCCACCGTCGGCGACCGCGTTCCAGTCGGGTGCCCCCGGAACGGCCGGAACCGGAGCGGCCGGCGAGACGGGAGCGGCCGGAGCCGCAGAAACCGGCGCAGCCGAGGCGGGCGCGGCGGAGACCGGCGCGGCGGAGACCGGCGCAGCCGAGACAGGCATGGGCGAGACCGGAGCGGCCGGTGAGACAGGGACGGCCGAGACCGGCGCCTCCGAGACCGGCGCCGGGGAGACCGGGGCCGCCGCGCGAGCGCCCGCACCAGCAGGCCGGGCCTTCGCCGCAGCGGCCGCCGCCGCGGCAGCAGCCATCGCCGCGGCCTTGCCCCCGCCGCCGAGCCCGGCGTCGCCACCGGAGCCGACGTTGCCCCCGCCTCCTGCGCCCTGCGGTGCCGAGGGAGCACGGGAGATCTCGTCAGCGGAGTCGGCGGGAGTGGTGGGCTCACCCCGTACCCCAGCAAGTGACGGCCCGGCGGCCATGCCGCCGCCTCGCTCCAGACGCTCCAGGCGCTGCAGGAGAGCGTTCGAGGAGTCGTCCGCGCCGGGGAGCAGCATGCGGGCGGTGATCAGCTCGAGCAGCAGGCGGGGCGCGGTGGTGCCACGCATCTCGACCAGGCCGTTGTGAACGATGTCGGCGCAGCGGGACAGCGTCGCCGGGCCGAGCTTGGTGACCTGGGCGGCCATCGCTTCGAGCTGGTCGGCAGGGCCGTCGATCAGGCCTTTCGACACCGCGTCGGGGACCTGCTGCAGGACGATCAGGTCGCGGAAGCGCTCGAGCAGGTCGGAGGCGAAGCGGCGCGGGTCGTGGCCGGCCTCGGCGACCCGATCGATCGTGGCGTAGGCGGCCGCGCCGTCGGCCGAGGCGATCGCCTCGCACATCTCGTCGATCAGGGCCACGTCGGTGACGCCGAGCAGCGCGACGGCCCGGGAGTAGGAGACGCCCTCCGGCCCGGAGCCGGCGATCAGCTGGTCGAGGATCGACAGGGAGTCCCGCGCGCTGCCGCCGCCGGCCCGCACCACCAGCGGGAACACCGCCGGGTCGACGGTGACGCCCTCGGCCTCGCAGAGCTGCTGAAGGTACGGCCGGAGGGTCGCCGGCGGGATCAGCCGGAACGGGTAGTGGTGCGTCCGCGAGCGGATCGTGCCGAGAACCTTCTCCGGCTCGGTGGTCGCGAAGATGAACTTCACGAAGTCCGGCGGCTCCTCGACGAGCTTGAGCAGCGCGTTGAAGCCGGCCGACGAGACCATGTGCGCCTCGTCGATCACATAGATCTTGTAGCGGCTGCTGGCCGGGGCGAAGAACGCCTTCTCCCGGATCTCACGGGCGTCGTCGACACCGCCGTGGCTGGCCGCGTCGATCTCGATGACGTCGATCGAGCCGCCGCCGTCGTTCGCCAGCGACTTGCAGGAGGCGCAGACACCGCACGGGTCGGGGGTGGGGCCCTGCTCACAGTTGAGCGAGCGGGCCAGAATGCGGGCGCTCGAGGTCTTGCCACAGCCACGCGGGCCGGAGAAGAGGTACGCATGGTTGAGCCGCCCGCTCCGCAACGCCTGCGAGAGCGGCTCGGTGACGTGCTCCTGGCCGATGACCTCGGCAAACGTCCGCGGACGGTATTTCCGATAGAGGGCGAGCGCCACTCCTGCCACCTCCTGACGACCGCGCCATTGTCCGTCGAGGGTCTGACAAGAACAAACAAAGTGCCCCAGGGAATGAAAGGACCCCCCGTGCACCCGTCAGAGCCCGCTTATCCTTGCTGCCTTCCGGCCCTGGGGAGGTTCACGAGATACACGCCGCACGAGGGGCTGTTGTGAAGCCTACCTGCTCCAGTCACCGGTGTTGCGTCGACCCCCGTGCGTGTGTCGCCGCACGGACCTCTGTACTCTGGCGCACGGAGGATTCGCCTAGAGGCCTAGGGCGCACGCTTGGAAAGCGTGTTGGGTTAACACCCTCACGAGTTCGAATCTCGTATCCTCCGCCAGCTTCATCGGCGAACAGGTTAGGCCGGACCCGCGGGTCCGGCCTTCTTGCTTTCCGCACACCAGAACCTTCCGGAGAACGGACCCGATGGTGGCACCGCCGATGCCACCGCCGGTAGCATCGAAGCATGAAGATTAGCGTCAGCCTTCCCGAGGAGGATGTCAGGTTCCTCGACGAGCAGGGAACGAACCGGTCAGCTGTCCTTCACGAGGCTGTCGCCCTTCTCCGCGAACGCCGGCTCACCGCTCAGTACGCCGAGGCGTTCAGCACCTGGGACGACTCACCCGACGCGGCCCTGTGGGACGCCGCCTCCGCCGACGGCCTTCCCTCATGAGGTGGGGCGACATCGTCCGGGTCGATCTGAACCCCGTTGTCGGCAGTGAAGCGAGCAAAGTCAGGCCCGCCGTCATCGTCAGCAATGACGGCGCCAATCAAGCCGCGGAGCGATTCGGCCGGGGCGTCATCACGGTCGCGCCGATCACGTCCAACGTCGCCAAGGTCTACCCGTTTCAGGTTCTGATCGCTGCCGACGACACCCGGACCGGCCTCACCGCGGAGTCCAAGATTCAGGTGGAGCAGATCCGTGCCGTCGACGTGGCGCGCGTCAGCCGGCGCCTGGGGCGACTGCCGGCGGCCCTGCACGAACCGCTCCGCGAAGCCCTGGCCCTGCACCTGGGCTTACGAAGCCGCCAATCGTCCTAGGGACAGAGAGCCACCCGCTGCGGAAGGTCATCGCGCGATCTCGTATCGTTCTGGTTGAAAACAGTGCAGGCGAGGGTCGGCTCCCGATCGGAGCCGGCCCTCGCCGTCTGTCACTTGATCTTCAGGGCCTTCGAGGTGGCCTTGCCGTCGAAGTGGCCGGCCCGCTTGGCGGTCACCGTCACGGTCAGCTTCTTGCCCTTCCAGGACTTCTTGAGCGTCAGCTTCGCGCCGGTGGCACCCTTGATCACCTTGCCGTTGAGCTTCCACACGTACTTGTAGGAACTCGCCGACGGCGACCAGGCACCCACCTTGACCTTCACCGTCTTGCCGGTCTTCACCGTGCCGGAGATCGACGGCTTCTTGGTGGCCTTCGGCGCGACGCCGTAGCCGACCGTCACCGCCGCCGAGGAGACCGCGGTGTCGGTGTGCCCGGTGGCCCGCGCGGTGACGATCACGGCGATGCGCTTACCGCGCAGAGAGGCCGGGATTCGGTACGTCGAACCGGTCGCCCCCTTGATCGCGACCCCGTTGGCGGTCCACTGGTAGCGGACCGACGCCGGCTTCGGGTTCCAGGTGCCGGCGGTGGCCCGCACGGTGAGCCCGACTGCCGCCTTCCCGGTGACCGAGGGCTTCGCCTTGACGCCGAGCTTCGGCATCGCCAGCACGTTGACCAGGTTGTTCATCTGAGCGGTCCGGCTGGCCGAGGAGTACGACGTGCCGACGACGTTCCACTTTCCGGGCGCCGCCTTCGTGACGTCGGCTTCCACCTTCATGTGGTTGCGGGTCGCCGACACCGACAGGACCCTGACCGGGATCGAGGCGTGCCCGCTGCGGGTCAGGCGCACCTTGTCGCCGCTGTGCAGCGAGGTGCCGGCGAGTTCGAACGTCGCCTTGCGGCCGGCGGTCACGTTGATCTGCTGGGCGGGGTAGAGCGAGTACGTGTTCCCGCCGCACAGCCCGGTGGAGCAGGTCGCCTGCACCGTGTAGGTCCGAGGGCTGCCGACGACGGTGGGGGCCAGCACGATCCGCGCGGTTCCCCGGGTCTGCCCGGCCGCGACCTTGGGCATGCAGTTGTACCCGCTGGTCTCCGTGCCGCCGCAGAGCGTCGCGGTCCCATCGGCGTTGAGCGTGTAGGGCCGGTCGGAGGACGCCTTCACCAGGAACCGATCACCGGCTTGGATCGGCACGATCTGGCACCAGCCCCGGTCCGCCGGAGTGAGCGTGACGCTCACCGGCCCGAAGCCGTAGGCGATCGAGGCCGGGCTGCTCGTGCAGTCCGCGGGGTCGTCGATGCTCCAGGTGTCGACCCCGTACATCGCGGGCAGGCTGGAGGTGAGGAAGTAGTAGGGCGCGGTGAGCTGGCAGGAGGAACCGCAGACCTGCAGTTCGCCGGCACTGTCGAAGTACCGGATCACCGGCGTGGGCACGGGATCGTTCTCGCCCGGGTACTCGGGCTGCCAGATCCGGCCCGTCGCCCGCGCGTTGATCCAGGAGAGTCCGGTGTTGAGGTAGCAGTGGATCTCACTGGCCGGCGCGAGCCTGCCCTCGGTGGCCGGGCCGCCGAAGTTCGTGGCGACCGGGTTCGCGCAGTTCCGGCCGGTGGCGTCGATCCGGCTGACATTACTGATGCTGCTGCGGTTGAACTCCGTGTACCGGTTCGAGCCCTGCAGCACGACCGTGTACTTCTCGCCCGGGGCGACGCGGCAGCTGAAGAGATCCTGGGTTCCGCTGTCCACCCGGTCGCAGGTCTCGGCGCCGGCCGAGTCGTAGATCCGAGCGCGCGCGTCCCCGCCGCGCCCGTCCGAGTTCACGCTGACGATCTCCCGCGCCGCGTGCCCGGCCGGGACGGTGTAGCAGGCCGCGAAGTGATTCTCGGTGACCTCGAAGCTCTTCCCGGCCGGCTTACCGACCGCGCTGGCCGGCAGCTCCGGGCAGTTGGTCTGACCGGTGAGCCGCTGCGCCGCGAGCAGGTAGGAGCGGCCGCCCGCGGGGATCGACTCCTGCATCGAGGCGATCAGACGGACCGGCTCGTTCTTGACCGCCTTGCAGCCCGCACCGAGCACGAGTTCCTTGTTGCCGCAGCCGAGCGGCCCGGACGGCTGGACCAGCCGCAGGTCAGGCACGTTGGAGCTATCCGCATCCCAGAGCGCGACCTGGTAGGAGCCGGCGCCACCGGCGATCTCCAGGCAGTCGATCTGACCGGCCACGGCGCTGGTGCCGCGGTACGGCTCAGCGGTGAAGCCCTGCCCGTCGGCGGCCTCGCAGCCACCGGCGGTGAACGGCACGACCGCCGTCGCGAACGGCACCGTGATCCCCTCGGCGACGAGCGTGTAGACGCCGGCCTTCAGGTCGCAGTATCCGCCGGCACACGCCACCGCGCCGGCCTCGTCGTAGACCCTGCGCTCGTGCCAGTCGTTCTGCTCGTCGATGGCCTCGATCAGATGCCAACCGGCGCTCCGCACGACGATCCGCCGGCAGTCACCACCGTCGAGCGGACCGGCCGGCGCGGCGCCGAAGGCACCCGCCGTCACCTCGGGACAAGCTGCCGGATCGACCGAGTCCGGAAGACCGGTTTGGATCACCGGGGCCGCGAGCGCCGCCGAAGCGGGCAGCGAAATCCCGGAGACGGCGACCGCCAAGGCCGCACCTATTGATATGAGCCATCGCCTCACGGCGTCCCCCGCGCGAGTTGAGTCTACTAAGCGCGGAGATCATGTCATCGATATGAACGACGGCCTATATGCGTTCCAGCATTCGGGAATGCGCAGCGCAGACTCGGGAACGCTCCCGTATCGACCTACAGCCGCGCCGCCGCGATCGCGTCCTCGACTTCGGGAAAAATCGCGAAATAGCGACTGAGTCCGACGGTCTCCAGCAACTGAGCCAGGAACGGATCGGCGCCGGCGAAGCTCAGCCATCCGCCCCGCGCCGCGATCACCTGCTTGCTCGTGATGAAGGCGCTCAGCCCGACCGAATCACAGAATTTCAGGGCGGTGAGATCCACGACGATCCTCGGCACCGGGCGCTCCAGCAGATCGGCGAGCGCGGTGTAGAGCCGGGCCGCCGTGTCGGCATCAAGTTCGCCGCACAGCTGGAGTACCGCTACGTCGGACCGGTACTCGATGACAATGGCGCGCATGAAATCTACGCTAGATCGACAGCTTCCCGACACATCGGACAAGACGTGCGTCAGCGTGTCGTGCGCTGCCCACGCAAACGGGCCGGACCCCACAGGGTCCGACCCGTTCGAAGGCTGAGCCGGAATCAGTCAAGCACAAGCGGCACAGCCCGTCGGCTCCTGGCGCGCCTCTTACAACTCGCGCCACTGCCAGCGTGGACCACGCCACGCGTCGGCCAGGATCATCGCTGACGCCCGGCCGGGACACTGCTGCACCTTGGACTTCCCCTCGGGGCCGCCCAGTTGGGCCTCGACCTCCCACGTCTCACCGTCGGTCCGGATGTAGACGTCGCGACGCTGGAGACGGAGATCGCCATTCCACCAGTGATGCTGAACTCTCACGTGTCAAATCTAGGACAGACATCGAAGCATCTGCGTGGGGCAATCCGCCGGAAGTTCCTCGCCGCCCGGTCGGAACCACATTGTCTGATCCGGTGGATTTGGGTCACGTGACTTGCGCTACTACCCACATCGCAGGGCCGTCCAAGATTCACTACAGAAAGTGATTACGCCATTGACCTGCAGCGAAACATCCGCGTTACACCGACCGGCACTGATCATGGAGAACGGCCGAACGGACGAGTCGGCGATCACATGGTCGGGGGATGCCCGTCAAGGCCACGCAGCGTAACAGACGGGGGAGAAAACAGAGAGCCCGGTCCGCGTCGGACCGGGCTCTTCCATTGGCGGTGGCGGCGGGATTTGAACCCGCGGAGGGCGTAAACCCTCACACGCTTTCGAGGCGTGCTCCTTAGGCCACTCGGACACACCACCGGGAAGTACTTTACGGGACGCGTGAGAGACCCTGACGCCGGGTCACCCATAACCCTGCGGCACCGCGCTGAACTGGCAAGATCGTCGCTATGGACAAGCGAAGCGGAGAGACCTCATGAGCGTGCACATCGGCGGCAAGCCGGGCGACATCGCCGAGCGGGTGCTGCTGCCCGGCGACCCGATGCGGGCCAAGTGGATCGCCGAGACGTTCCTCGAGGACGCGGTCTGTTACACCCAGGTCCGCGGAATGCTCGGCTTCACGGGCACCTGGAAGGGCGAGCGCGTCTCGGTGCAGGGCTCCGGCATGGGCATGCCGTCGGCCTCGATCTACACCCACGAGCTGATCAACGAGTACGGCGTGAAGTCCGTGATCCGGATCGGCTCCTGCGGCGCCCTCGCCGACGACCTGAACCTCGGTGACGTGATCGCCGCGATCGGCTCGTCGACCGACTCGAACATGAACCGGTATCGCTTCGAGGGCGTGGTCGACTACGCGCCGGTCGCCGACTTCGGTCTGCTGCGCACGGCCGTGGAGAAGGCGGAGGCGCAGAACATCCCGATCCGGGTCGGTCAGATCCTGGCCGGCGACACCTTCTACAACGACCGCCCGGAGATCTACGACCGGCTCGCCGACTACGGCGTCCT
The DNA here is from genome assembly GCF_040639325.1 of Actinoplanes sp. NPDC023936. NCBI lineage: Bacteria > Bacillati > Actinomycetota > Actinomycetes > Micromonosporales > Micromonosporaceae > Actinoplanes > Actinoplanes sp. NPDC023936. The sequence continues at coordinate 101,112 of NZ_JBEZZR010000028.1, forward strand.
CGCGGTCGAGATGGAGTCCGCCGCCATCTACACGATCGCGGCCCGCTACCGCGCCAAGGCGCTGACCATCCTCACCGTCAGCGACCACATCCGGCGCGGCGAGGCGATGGACTCGGCGCAGCGCGAGAAGGGCTTCAGCAACATGGTCACCATCGGCCTCGACACGGCCATCGCGGGCGCTTAGGCGCCGGCTGGGCGGCCGGTCACTCCCCACCCCTCATCGGTACGGTCACCGGCCGCCCCTTCCGACCGGAAGAACTCGCGCAGACGAGCGGCGCACTCGTCCTCCAGCACACCCGAGTACACCTCGGGACGATGGTTGAGGCGCCGGTCCCGGACCACGTCCCAGAGCGAGCCGACCGCGCCGGTCTTCGGCTCCCAGGCGCCGAAGACCACCGTCGCCACCCGGGCCAGCACCAGCGCGCCCGCGCACATCGTGCACGGCTCCAGCGTCACCACCAGGGTGCAGCCGTCCAGCCGCCAGGCCCCGAGCCGGCCCGCGGCCTGCCGCAGCACCAGCACCTCGGCATGCGCGGTCGGGTCGCCGGAGAGCTCCCTTTCGTTGCCGGCCGCCGCCAGCTCGGTCCCGTCCGGGCCGAGCAGGATCGCGCCGACCGGCACGTCCGCCGGGGATGCGGACGCGACGGCAAGCGCGCGCCGCATCCACTCCTCGTGCTGTGCGCGACGGTTCACGCCTCGCGCAACTCCTCCATCTCGTCACCGCACCCGATCTTCTGGCAGATCTCCGCGGTCACGTCGGACGGCAGCATCCCCTCCATGCCGCAGAGCGCGAGCAGACGCTGCGCGCTCACGCCCAGGTCGCCGAGCAGCTCCGGGTCACCGATCGGGTCGGCGTCCGGCTCGGCCGCCGGCCGCTCCTCGTCCTCGTCGTCGCGGGCAGCCAGGTCGTCCAGCCCGAGCGCGGGTGTCTCCACCTCGCCGAGCAGCACCGATCCGATCCGGGACTCCTCGGCGAAAGCCGAGTCGGACGCGAAGACCCGCAGGTCCTCGCCCTCGTCCAGGCGCAGGATCGCGAGGTACTCGTCGTCGCTCTCGACGAACAGCAGCGCGAGGTCGGCGTCCGGCTCCGCATCGCGCAGCGCATCCACCACCTCGTCAATGTCGGCCAGGCCCGAAAGGTCCAGCTCCGACGCCGTCCACCCGCTCTTCGTCCGGCTGACGGCGGCAGCGAAAATCGACACGATTCCCCCAACGCGGTTCTTATCCTCAGCGCCTGACGGTAGCGGGTAGTACGGCGGGCGCATCGCGCCACGCCTTGCACGTGTGACGAAGTCAGTTCGCGGGACGACGGCGCGTCGCGATCAGCTCACGCAACCGCACGCCACGCATGCGTTGTGACGGGTCGGACTCGCGGACCGATTTCGCCTGCGCGAGAGCCGCCAGCAACGCCTGTCGGCGACGGCAGCGCTCGGGGTCGAGCCGTTCTGGCGAGGGGGCCATGAAGCCGAGAGTGCCCAGCCGGAGGGCATTCGTCAAGGGTCGATGGACAGTTCGGCAGACCCGCTTCCGAGCGCGACGAGAAGGGCACGAAAGGTGGTCACCGGAGGCCGGTTCTCACCACAGCGGCCAGTCGTTCGTACCGATCCATCGCAGCGCCACGAACGTCATCGCGACCGACAGGCCGAGGCCGCTCGCCACCGACACGCCGACCGCCACTCCGCGGTCGCCGATCACGGTCAGGAGCAGCGCGACGAGCCAGGCGCTGACCGCCGCCCCGATCGTCCACCACACGTACGACACGAGACCGCGCCCGAGGCTGCCGAAGATGATCAGCCAGATCGCCGCGGCGGCCAGCCCGCTGAGCACCCCACCGGCCGAGACCGGGTGCGGCTCGCGGTAGACCGGGCGGGGCGGACTCGACGCGAACGGCCGGTCCGAGGGCGGGAGGTAGCCGGGCGGCGGCGCGGACGCGGCCCAGATGCCCTGCCGGTCAGCCATTCCGGTTCCCCTCTCCGTGTCCCCCAGTCACCGGGGCCTGACACCTGCAGCGTATCCAGCGCGACTCGGCGGTGCCCTGTCGCTTCTGTCAGGATGGCTCGGTGCGCTACCTCCGTACCCTCTCTGGTCTGACCCTGATGGCCGCCTGCCTGGCCGGATGCGGCGGCGCAGCCGGTACGGGATCGCCTGCGGCGACGCCGCACTTCGTGGAACCCACCTCGGCCGCCGCACCGACCGCGGCGACCGCGGCGGCGAACCCGCCCGCCGCGAGCCCGGCGACCGCCGCGAGCCCGGCCCCGGAAAGCGCCGCCGCGACGAGCGCGAGCCCGAGCGCGGCGCCGAAGGCACAGCAGGTGAAGTACGTCTTCCCGGTCGACGCGTCGAACGTCGACTTCCACACCACGCACTCGAAATACCCGGCGACCGACCTCTTCGTCGACTGCGGCGAGCGGTTCGTCGCCACGACCAGCGGGGTGGTCCTGGAGATCAGCCTCACCGACAGGTACGTGAAGGGCAGCCCGGACGGCCCGAACAACGGCGGCCTGTCGGTGTCGATCCTCGGTGACGACGGGGTGCGCTACTACGGCTCGCACCTGAGCAAGGTGCAGTCCGGGATCGAGGCGGGCGCCCGGGTCGAAGCCGGGCAGCTGCTGGGCATGACCGGCAAGACCGGTAACGCCAACAACGTGTGCCACGTGCACTACGGCATCTCGCCGCCGTGCGCCGAGACCGGTGACTGGAAGGTGCGGCGCGGCGTGATCTGGCCGGCCACCTTCCTCACGTCGTGGCGCAAGGGCGGGCAGAAGAGCCCGGTCGCGACAGTCGAGGCCTGGGAGAAGAAGAACGGCTGCAAGGCGTGAGGGTCGCGGTCGTCGGGCTCGGCCTGATCGGTGGTTCGCTGCTGCGGGCACTCGCCGCGGCCGGCCACGAGGTGACCGGTTTCGACGCCGACTCGGCAACGCGCGAGGCGGCCCGTGCGGCAGGGTTCCGGATCGCCGGCTCGGTTGCCGGGGCAGCGGCGGGCTCGGAGCTGACCGCTCTGGCCGTACCCCTGCCGGTCCTGCCGGAAGTGATTCCGCAGCTTGCCGGCGCCGACGGCCTGGTGACCGACGTGACCTCGGTGAAAGGTCCGGTGCGGGACCTGATGAAGGCGCATGGCGTGCGGAGGTTCGTGGGCGGGCACCCGATGGCCGGCAAGGAGACGTCCGGTTTCGCGGCGTCCGAGAAGGATCTGTTCGCCGGGTGCGCGTGGGTGCTCTGCCTGGAGCCGCACGAGACGGATTTCGGCGACTGGCTGACGCTGGCCCGGCTGTTCACCGGGATGGGCGCGCGCGTGGTGCCGGTGACCGCTGCCGAACATGACACGGCGGCCGCACAGATCAGCCACGTGCCGCATCTGTTCGCCGCCGCGCTGGCCGAGCAGATCGTGGCGAACCCGCTGGCCGGCGCCCTGGGAGCGGGGTCGTTCCGGGACGGGACCCGGGTGGCCGCGACGCGACCCGAGCTGACCGCGGCGATGTGCGGCGGCAACCGGGACGCGGTGCGGACGGAGTTGCACCGTTTGATCGGGGTCCTGGAGGAGATGTCCGGCGCGCTGGATTCCGACGATCCGGTGTCGGCGCTGGTCCCTCATCTGCGGCTCGGCGCGCAGGCCCGGCGGGCCTGGCCGGCCACGCCCGGCCGGCCGGAGAAGGTCCCGGCCACCACTCAGAGCCTGCTGGATCTCGGACGATCCGGCGGATGGGTGACGTCGGTGGGCGACACCGATGTTGTCGCATTGCGGCCAGAGGCAGCATTGCGGCCAGAAAGTGACCGCAACAGCTCCTAACGTGAGGTGTCAGCACGACGCCACCCCACGAGGAGTCGATATGCCCGGTCAGGTCGGTCCGATCGCCAACGAGCAGGAGGGCCTGCTCGCGTACCTCGCCCAGATGCGTTACGTGCTCAGGCTGACCGCTCACGGGCTCACCGAGGAGCAGCTGCGGTCCGCCGCCAGCGCGAGTGAGCTCACCGTCGGCGGTCTGATCAAGCACTGCGCCGCCACCGAGGAGAGCTGGATGACCACCGTCCGGGGCGAGCCGCAGCCGGTCGACTACGGCGCTTACGCGGCGAACTTCGCGCTCGCCGGCGGGGAGACCATCGACGACGTCCTCACCCGGTACGACGTGATCGCGGCCGCCACCGAGAGGACGGTGCGGGACCTCGCGAACCTCGACCATCCGGTCCCGATCGACCACTCGGTGCCGTGGAACCCGAAGGACGCCGACTTCTGGTCGCTGCGCTGGGTGCTCCTGCACCTGATCCAGGAGACCGCGCGGCACACCGGGCACGCCGACATCATCCGGGAGAGTGTGGACGGGGCCACGGCGTACCCGTTGATGGCGGCCGCCGAAGGCTGGCCGGAAACCGACTGGCTGAAGCCCTGGAAGAAAGCGTGAGCTAAGGCTTCTCACCCCGGTCCAGGCGGATCACGCGACGGTCGGTGACGATCGCGGTGACCAGGTCGTGCGGGGTGATGTCGAAGGCCGGGTTCACCGCGTCGCCGAAAGCGGTGACCTCGGCCGCACCGCGGTCCTCGATCTCCACCCGGTCGCCGCTCGGCGTGTCCAGGTCGACCGTCGTCTCCGGCGCCACCACGATGAACGGGATGCCGGCCCGCCACGCGCCGAGCGCGTGTGAGTAGGTGCCGACCTTGTTGATCACGTCGCCGTTGGCGCAGATCCGGTCCGCGCCCAGGATCACCGCGTCGATCTCGCCGCGCGCCATCAGGAACGGCCCGGCCGAGTCCACCGCCACCCGGTGCTCGATCCCCCACTGGGTCAGCTCCCAGGAGGTCAGCCGGGCGCCCTGCAGCAGCGGCCGGGTCTCGCTCGCGATCACCCCGGCCAGCCGCCCGCGCCGGTGCAGCTCGCCGACCACGCCGAGCGCGGTGCCGATGGTGACCGCGCAGAGGCCGCCGGTGTTGCAGTGGGTCAGCATCCGTGGCCGCTCGCCGCAGAGCGCGGTGACCAGGTCGGCGCCGAGGACCGCCATCGCCTGCGACGCCGCGATCTCGGAGTCCCGGATCGCGCAGGCCTCGGCGAGCACCGCGTCGGGGCCATAGGGCAGCAGCCGGGCGGCACGTTGCGCTCCGCGGGCCAGGTTCACCGCCGTCGGGCGTGCGGTTTCCACCTTGTGTACGGCCACGGCCAGCGCCGCCGGGTCGTCATGATGGACGCGCGCCGCCAGCGCCACCCCGAACGCGCCCGCGACGCCGAGAGCCGGGGCGCCGCGCACCGCCAGCGACTGGATCGCCGCGATCAGCTCGCCCACCGTGTGCAACCGGAGAACACGCAGCTCACCCGGGAGAGCCGTCTGGTCGATGATCTCGACGGCGCCGTTCACCCAATCGATCGTCCGCATTCCGCTGAGCTTAAGCGCCTAGTCTGACGGGATGGCATCCCGTGATCCGGTCGCCGATCTCCGGCGCATCGCGTTCCTGCTGGAGCGGGCGAACGAGGCGACGTACCGGGTGAAGGCCTTCCGCTCGGCGGCCGCGGCCGTCGCGAAGACCCCGCCGGACGAGCTGGCCGAGCGTGCCGCGGCCGGGACCCTGGCGAAACTCGCCGGTGTCGGCGACGTGACCGCCCGCTGTGTCACCGAGTCACTGGCCGGTGAGGAGCCGGTCTACCTCCGCCGGCTGGTCAGCACCGAGGGCAGTGACCTGCCGGCGGCGGCCACGGCGTTGCGGGAGGCGCTGCGCGGCGACTGCCACGTGCACTCGGACTGGTCCGACGGCGGCTCCCCGATCGAGGAGATGGCGCTGGCCGCCGCCGAGCTGGGCCACGAGTACTTCGTGCTCACCGACCACTCGCCCCGGCTCACCGTGGCCCGCGGCCTGACCGCCGACCGGCTGCGCCGCCAGCTCGACCACGTGGCGAAACTGAACGAGCTGATGCCGGACGGCTTCCGCATCCTCACCGGCATCGAGGTGGACATCCTGGAGGACGGCTCGCTGGACCAGGAGGACGAGCTGCTGGAGCGGCTCGACGTGGTGGTCGGTTCGGTGCACAGCAAGCTGCGTGACGAGTCGCCCCGGATGACCCGGCGGATGGTGGCCGCGCTGGCCAACCCGCACCTGGACATCCTCGGGCACATGACCGGGCGGAAGGTGTCCGCGAAAGGTGCTGGCGACGCCGCGCACCGGGCCGCGCGCACCCGGCCGCCGAGCACGTTCGACCTGGAGAAGGTGCTGGCCGCGGCGATCGAGAACGGCAAGGCCATCGAGATCAACTCGCGGCCGGACCGGCTCGACCCGCCGAAGCGGATGCTCACCGTGGCGGTCGAGGCGGGCTGCCTGTTCAGCATCGACACCGACGCGCACGCGCCGGGTCAGCTGGACTGGCTGGAGTTCGGCTGCGAGCGGGCGGCGCTCTGCGACGTGCCTGCGGACCGGGTGGTCAACACGTGGACCGCCGACGGCCTGGTGGAGTGGACCCGCTCGCACACGTGACTCCCGTAGGGTCGGCGGGGTGGGACGAATTGACGACATCGCCAACCGTTACGTCGATGAGTGGGCCGCGCTCAACCCCACCGGGGCGACAGCGGTCGGCATCTCCGGGTACGACGACAAGACCGACGACCTCTCGCCGGAAGGCTTCGCCGCGCAGGCCGAGCTGACCCGCCGCGCCATCAACGACCTGGACGTGGCCGACCCCGAGCACGAGTCGGAGGAGGTCGCGAAGGAGGCCATGATGGAACGCCTCGGCCTGGAGCTGGCGCGGTACGACGCCGGTTACACCGCGACCGAGGTCAACGTCATCACCAGCGCCCTGCACGGGCTGCGGATGGTCTTCGACATGATGCCGGCCGAGGGCGAGGAGGCGGTCGCCAACATCGCCGCCCGGCTGAACGCCATGCCCCGGGCCCTGGACCAGTACCGGCGGACCCTCCTGGAGGGCGCCGCGGCCGGTCAGGTCAGCGCCCGCGCGCAGTTGCTGGCGGTGGCCGAGCAGTGCGTGGCGTGGACCGACCCGAACCGGGACGACTTCTTCCACGGCCTGACCCGGCGTCTGGAGGCGTCCGGCGCCCTCGCCACCGAGCTGCGCCGGGGGGCGGAGGCCGCGACCGCCGCCACCGCCGACTTCGGCACGTTCCTGATCGACGAGATGGCCCCGCGCGGCCGGGACAAGGAAGCCGCCGGCCCGGAACGCTACGCGCTCGCCTCGCAGTACTTCCTGGGTGCGAAGGTCGACCAGGAGGAGACGTACCACTGGGGTTTCGCCGAGCTGGACCGGCTGGAGCGGGAGATGCGCGCGGTGGCCGGCGTGATCGCCGGCCGTGGCGCCACCGTGGACGAGGCGGTCGCGCGGCTGGACGCCGACCCGGCCCGCAGCATCGCCAGCAAGGAGGAGTTCCGGGACTGGATGCAGGCCCTCTCCGACCGGGCGATCAGCGAGCTGAACGGCACGCACTTCGACATCGAGCCGCCGGCCCAGAAGCTGGAGTGCTGTCTCACCCCGACCAGCGACGGCGGCATCTACTACACCGGTCCGAGCGAGGACTTCTCCCGGCCGGGCCGGATGTGGTGGGCCGTGCCGGAGGGGCAGACCTCGTTCTCCACCTGGCGTGAGGTGACCACCGTCTACCACGAGGGCGTTCCCGGCCATCACCTGCAGACGAGCCAGGTGCTGCTCCGGGCCGACTCGCTGAACCGCTGGCAGCGGCTGCTCTGCTGGTGCTCCGGGCACGGCGAGGGCTGGGCCCTGTACGCCGAGCGACTGATGGACGACCTGGGATATCTGACCGACCCCGGCGACCGTCTCGGCATGCTCGACGGGCAGGCGCTGCGGGCCGCCCGGGTGATCGTCGACATCGGTATGCACCTGGAGCTGGAGATCCCCCGGGACAACCCGTTCGGCTTCCACCCGGGTGCTCGGTGGACGCCGGAACTGGGCTGGGAGTTCCTGCGGGCGCACACCCGGCAGCCCGAGGACGTCCTGCGGTTCGAGTGGAAGCGGTACCTGGGCTGGCCGGGGCAGGCGCCGTCGTACAAGGTCGGCGAACGGATCTGGCTGCAGGCCCGGGACGAGGCGAAGATCCGCAAAGGCAGTGATTTCGACCTCAAGACCTTCCACCGGGACGCGCTCAACCTCGGCTCGCTCGGCCTCGATCCACTCCGAAAAGCACTGGCGAGGATTTAAGTCATTAGGGTCTCTCCGCGCCGAAATCGGGACGGAGAGGCCCACCTTTATGTACGCGCATGACCACGCTCCGTTAATTGTTAGCCCAGAGCAATTAGGGCGACACTTTGTGTGAACACAAGCTGGGGAAGACGTAACAAATCCGAAGTAGAACTCATATTCACGTGCCACCCGGGGTGTGGATACCATCTGCGCGGCGCTCGTCACTCCAACTCCCGGGCCCCCATGGACAGGGCCTTCTCAGTTATGACCCGATCATGGACGTCCGTACAGGCGAGTCGGCAGCGTCGCGTATCCCCCGATCAGCCGAGACAACTCTGACCCTTGGAAAGGGGTTTTACGAGGTTTTCTCGGATAGATTGACCCAGATCGGTGCGCCCGCATGGCTACTATCCGTAGTCAATTGATGGCCCATCGCGTGTGCATGGCGGAGGACTAAAGCAATGTCAGTCTCGGTGAACAGCCGGCGAGCCCGTTTACGCTCCGCCCTCGCGGTGGTGCTGACGGTTCTCGTCCTGCTGCCTGCCGCAGCCCTGTTCCTGCGGGTTCTGGACGACAACACGGAGCAGCGGGACCGGTTGATGCTCGAGAATCAGGGCGTCGAGTACCTGATGGCGCTCTCGCCGCTGGTCAGCGCCCTGGCCGAGTCCCAGTCGTCGGCACTGCAGGGCGTCTCCGCGGAGCCCGCCTCGCTGACGGCCGCGGTGGCCCGCGTGCAGGACGCCGACGCGCGTCTCGGCGAGGCCCTGGACACCTCGGAGCGCTGGGCCGGCCTGAAGGAGAAGATCGGCCGCCTGCCGAACGCCACCGGCGACGCGGCGAGCATCTACGAGGCCCACGTCGAGGTCTCCGACCTGACGCTCGCCCTCTACAGCGCGGTTCGCGAGAACTCCACGCTGAACCGTGACGAGGAAAGCGACGTCTGGTTCCTGCAGCAGGCCGCGGCCGTCGACATGCCGGAGGCGGTCACCGCGGTGAGCCGGATGGGCGACACCGCGAACCTGGTCGCCGCCGCGAAGGCCAAGCAGCGGGCCCCGCTGAACATCCGGTTCGGTTACGAGGTCCTCGCCGTCCAGGACGCCGGTGACGAGCTCACCGACAACCTGCAGGCCGCGGTGGAGGACACCGAGAGCGCGACGCTCGCCGGCAACCTGGTCTCCAACCTGAACTCGTTCAAGCGCGGCATCGAGGACGCCAACCGTGGCGCCAACTTCGGCGGCACGCCGAACGTCTCCGCCATGGTGACCGCCCAGAGCACCCTGCAGACCGCGCTCAACGCGCTCTCCGGCGTCGTGCTCAAGGAGATGAAGACGCTGCTCGACGACCGCATCGACGCGCTGAACTACCGCCGGGCCGAAGCCTGGGGCCTGCTCGCCGTCGCCGTCGCGCTGATCGTGGTCGCCACGTTCTGGACCCGGGCCCGCGCCCGCCAGGTCACCGACTCGATCGACGACGCGCCGAGCCGCGACGTCTCCGTCCAGGGCGACGCCGGTGCGAACCCCTACAGCGGCCCCAACCCGTACGACCAGGCGCCGAACTACGGCGAGATCCCCAACTACGGCGACAACGCTACGCGGCGGGAGCGTTCCGGTGCTCTTCGGTAGGTTCCGCATCCTGGGCAAACTTGCCCTGCTGGTGCTCGTTCCGCTGCTCGGGGTCGTCGGCCTCAGCATCCCGGTCATCTACGAGCGAATCGATGCGGCACGCATCGCCCAGGAAACGTCCGACACCGTCCTGCTGGCCACCGAGGTCAGCTCCACCCTGATCGAGATCCAGGAGGACCGGCTGCTCGCGGTCGGCTACCTCCTCGGCGTGGTCGATCGCCCGACCTTCGTGGTGCAGAGCAGCGAGGCCGTCGAGTCGCTGGCCAAGCTGGCCGACAACGAGGACCTGTCGCAGGACCTGCGCCGCACCATCGCTGGCGCCGCGAAACTGAACGTGACCCGGCAGAACGTCCTCAACAACGCCGTCACCAGCGTGGCCGCGGTCGTGGAGGACTACAACGAGGTCATCACCCCGCTGATCGACGGTCTCGGGCTGACCACGAACGCCGACCTCACCACCAGCGTCGGCCGGCAGGTCTACGCACTCGAACGCGCCATGCGCTCCGACGACCTGATCGGCCAGGCGTCCTGCTACCTGGCCGCCGCGGTGATCTTCGGCAAGGACCCGCAGGCCGCGAGCCTGCTGCTGAGCGCGTTCAGCTCGACGTTCAGCCAGATCGAGTCGATCATCTCGACCTCGAAGGTCTACTTCACCGACGCGCAGTACAAGCTGTACATCAACACCCAGGACGCGTTCCGGTCCCGCGTGGGCGACGAGTTCCAGACGGCGCTCACCACGAACCCGACGCAGGCCCTCCGGGACCTCGACGTCAAGACGCTGTTCCCCTCGCTGCAGTCGGTCACCGTCCTCGGTAGCTTCGTCGAGAAGCGCGTGGCCAAGGACGTGGACATCATCACCACCGACAACCGGGAAAGCGCCATCCGGCAGGCGATCCTCATCGGTGGTGGCTCGTTCCTGCTGCTCATCCTGGTTATCACGCTGAGCATCTTCATGGCCCGCGCGGTCGCCCGGCCGCTGCGCCGCCTGACCGTCTCCGCCGACCGGATCGCCCGCGCGGCCGAGTCCGAGCTCGAGCGTGTGGCTGACGACGAGGGCGAGGCCCAGGTCCGCCCGATTCGACTCGACGCGGTCGACGTGGAGGCCCGGGACGAGATCGGTGACCTGGCCCGCGCGTTCGACCGGGTGCAGACCACCGCCGCCCGGCTGGTGGAACGCCAGGTGGTCGGCCGCCGTAACGTCGCCCAGATGTTCGGGCACGTCGGCCGGCGTACCCAGAACCTGGTCGGCCGCCAGCTGTCGCTGATCGACTCCCTGGAGCGCAAGGAGACCGACAGCGACCGCCTGCGCGAGCTCTACCGTCTGGACCACATGTCCAGCCGTCTGCGCCGGAACGCGTCCGCGCTGGTCGTGCTCTCCGGTGGCGCCGGCGCGAACGAGCACATGGCGCCGCTGCCGCTGCAGGACGTGGTCCGTCTCGCCCTCGGTGAGATCGAGGACTACACCCGTGTCGAGGTCGACGTCCCCGAGGACATCGTCGTGGTGCCGGCCGTCCTGGCCGACCTCACGCTGCTCCTCGCCGAGCTGCTGGAGAACTCCACCGCGTTCTCCCCGCCGCACACCACCGTGACCGTCACCGCCGAGGAGCTGCGCGGCGGCGCCCGTCTCGCGATCATCGACCACGGCCTTGGCCTCGCGCCCGAGCGTCTGGCCGAGGAGAACGCGCGACTGACCCGCCGTGAGCGTCTCGACCTGGCGCCCACCGAGGTTCTCGGCCTGTTCGTGGTCGGCCGTCTGGCCCGCCGGCACGGCATCGAGGTCACGCTGACCGACACCCCGGACGGCGGTCTGACCGCCTGGGTCGACCTCAACCCGTCGCACCTCATCTCCCGGATGGAGAACCTGAGCGCGGCTCCGGCTCCGGCGTTCCCCGCGCCGGCCGCCCCGCCGCAGATCCAGGCGCCCGAGGTGCCGGTCCCCGCGGCCGCGGCCTGGTCCGGAGCGCTGCGTGGCAACACGACCGAGGTCGCGATCGCCAGCGCCGGCGTCCGGCAGGTGCCGGGCAGCGCCCAGCCGTTCGACCCGATCGTCCTGACCCGGGCCACCCAGACGCTGGAGACCGGCCACTCGTGGAACGCGTTCGCGCCGCAGCCGGTCTCGCCGGCCGTCGACGTCAACGCGCCGGTCTACGACGCCGAGCCGATCTACTCGCCCGGTGTCGCGTACCAGGAGCCGTCCGCCCCGATCTACTCGGAGCCGATCCCGTCGTACGACAGGGGCATCCCGGTCGCGGGCCGGGGTCCGGCCGCGCTGCCGGAACTGCCGTCCGCGCCGACCGCCGGGACCTCCTGGAACACCGAATCCCCGGTCCAGGCGAGCTGGAACGAGACCGGCCACAGCGAGACCTCATTCAGCCGCAACGAAGCACAGCCGGCGTGGAACTCCCCCGTTCCCGCCGTGGAGGCCCCGATGGCTTCTGCCATTCCCCCGGAGGCCCCCCAGCTTCCGCAGCAGCGCACCGCGGACACCTTCGGAAACACTCCGGCAGGCCACACGTCGGCCGGCCCGGAGCCGGTCGCGCCGTCCGCGCCGTCCGGCCGTAACGGGTCCGCCCCGCTGCGCCGCCGGGTTCCCGGCAGCCAGCTCCCGATCGAGACCGCCCCGCAGCAGCACGCCGCGGCGCCCTCTCAGGACGACGCCCTCGCGGCGCGTGCCGCCTTCGACGCGTTCGAGGCGGGCGTCTCCCGGGCCGAGTTCGACGCCGGCGACACCAGCGTCTCCATGCCGGCGCCGCAGATCAGCCAGCCGGACTGGAACACCCCGGCCCCGCAGGCCGAATGGAACACCCCGGCCCCGCAGGCCGAATGGAACACCCCGGTTCCGCAGGCCGAGTGGAACACCCCGGCCCCGCAGACCGAGTGGAACACCCCGGCCCCGCAGGCCGGCCAGCCGGAATGGAACACCCCGGCTCCGGCCGCCAGCAGCCCGGCGTGGAACGTTCCGGTGGCGGATCCCGCGCCGCCGGCTCCGCCGACCACGCCCGGCAGCATGCCGCTGACTCGTCGCGTACCCGGCGCCACCCTGCCGAGTGACGAGCCGCACCGTCCGACCCCGCCCCCGGCCCCGGCCCAACTGGACCCGGAAGCCGCGCGGGCTCTGATGGATCAGTTCGAGTACGGCGTCGCACTCGCGCTGAATGAAAGCCAGCCACAACACGAGGGACAACCGCGATGACTTCCCCTTATGCTGCCGCACAAAGCCAGCTCAGCGCTGAAGCCAAGACCTTCAACTGGCTGCTGGACTCCTTCACCTCCGGTACCGCGGGTGTGATCGAGGCCATCGCGGTCTCCTCGGACGGCCTGCTGATGGCCATGTCCGCGATCAAGGACCGGCCGAACGCCGAGCGCCTCGCGGCTGTGGTCTCCGGCCTGACCAGCCTCGCCGGTGGCGCCGCGAGCTGGTACCGGCTGGGCGCCCTGAACCGGGTCATCATCGACATGGCCGACGGGTACCTGCTGGTCACCGCGATCAGCGCCGGCTCGGTGCTCGGTGTGATCGCCGACCGCAGCGCGAACCTCGGCACCCTCGCGTACGAGATGACGCTCTTCGCCACCCGCGCCGGTGGCGCACTCAGCCCGCGCCTCATCGCCGAGCTCAAGAACGCCGTCCAGCAATGACCTACCCGGGCCCCGACGACGCAGTACCACCGGCGCGGCCCGGGATCCGGCCCTTCCTGCAGTCCGGTCCGCAGCACTCGGCCGGCGGCTACACCCCCACCGGGGAACACCCCCCGGTCGAGACGTCGACCAATGCTCTGCGCCCGTTCGTCATCACGTCCGGGCGAACCGATGGAGGAGACCCCGACATCGGTATGGAAACTCAGGTGACGGTGGTGCCCGGCGCGCCACCGTCGCGGCTATCTCCGGAAACCAGGGCGATCGTGTCTCTCTGCGAAGAGAGCCCGATCTCGGTCGCTGAGATCTCCGCTCGGCTGCGCCTGCACCTGGGCGTCACCCGAATCCTCGTCGGTGACCTGCGGGCCACCGGCCAACTGGACGTCCACGTCCTGGAAAACGACACACCTGACCCCGAGACCATCATGCGAGTGATCCGTGGACTTCGATCCATCAGCTAACCGCGTCGTCGGTACCGCGCGCATACCCGGCGCTCCAGCGCCCAAGAAGGCGCCGGTCCCGGTAAAGATCATCGTGGCCGGCGGCTTCGGTGTCGGTAAGACCACGACGGTCGGCGCCATCTCCGAGATCTCGCCGTTGACCACCGAGGCCGAGATGACCTCGGAGTCCGTTGGTATCGACGACCCCGGTCAGGCCACGATGAAGACGGGCACGACCGTCGCGATGGACTTCGGTGTCCTGACCATCGACCAGACGCTCAAGCTCTACATCTTCGGCACCCCGGGCCAGACCCGTTTCGCCTTCATGTGGGACGACCTGGTGCGAGGTGCCCTGGGCGCCCTGGTTGTGGTAGATACGAACCGAATAGACGACTGTTATCCGGCTGTCGACTACTTCGAGCGCGCTGGGCTTCCGTTCGTGGTCGGCATCAACACCTTCAACGGGCAAATGAGCTACAGCGTCGACGAGGTGCGCTGGGCGCTGGCGGTCCGCGAGGACGTGCCGGTCATCTCGTTCGACGCCCGTTTCCGGGCGTCGGTGCGGGACGCGCTGCTCGTCGTCCTGGACCAGGCCCTCGATAAGGCGATCCGGATGAAGACGTCGTAGGGTGTGCGCTGGTCGCCCGGGGACAGTTCCCAAACCGGCCCCGGCGGGGGCACAGTTGGGGTACCGGGCGACCGCGTGAGGAATGAGGACGGTGACCGTGCGAGGCGGACTGGACGACGCGCTCGACAAGCTCGCCCGGCGTGACGAGCTCAGGCGCCGCGCCAGCGGAGAGACTCCGAGCACTCCGCCGGCGGTGACCGAGCTGGTCGAGGCGATCGCCGGAGTGATCTCCCGCCACCCCGAGCTGGCTGTCACGGTCGGCGTCGAGGGCGCCGGCGATCCGGTGCTGCTCCACTTCGGTTTCGCCGACGGTGTCGTCCAGGTGAGCGCGGACAACACTGTCGCGGCCCGGGCCGCCGAGGCCCCGCCGAAACACGCCGATTTCGAGATCGTTGTGGACGCGGAGCCGGTCTACGAGGCGGAACCCGCCTACGAGGCCCCGCAGCCCTATGCGGCTCCCCAGCCTTACGATCCTCCGCAGGCCTATGAGCCTGCGCAGCCCTATGAGCCTCCGCGGGCCTACGAGCCGGAACCGGCCTACCAGGCGCCGGCCGAGCCACCACGGGCCAGCCGCGACGACCAGGACCGCTTCGGCCCGACCGATTTCGATTACCAAGAGCCGCCCACGGCCGAGCGCCCGTTCGTCTCACCGGCGGCACCCTTCGCCGATCAATACGCCGAGCCGGTCCCGCATCCCTTCGCGGCGACGCCCCCTCCCCCCGTTCCACCCCAGACCCCTTTCCAGTACGGGTCCTCGCACGGTTACGGAGAGCCGCCCTACTCGGGGCCCCCGTTCCAGCCCGAGTCCAGCTACGCGCCCACCCGGCCCGCACCCGAGCCGGCGCAGAGCTCGCCGCAGGCCGCGTTCATCTCCCCGCAGCCGCAGCCCGACTCCGCTTTCGCCGCCCCACAGCCGCAGCCCGAGTCCGCTTTCGCCGCCCCGCAGCCGCAGTCCGCTCACTCGCAGCCGCCCGCTCAGCCCCACGTCGCGCCGCAGCAGCCGGCCCAGCCGGAGCCGGCCGCTCAGCCCGGCTTCCCGCCGCCGCTCGCGAAACCGATCCCGCTGCAGGTGGAGCGCCCCGAGGAGACCGAGCAGGCCGCCCGCCGCCTAGCCGCCCTCCTCCGCGACGACCCCACCCTCCTCGACGCCCCGCACGACTGAAAACTTCACGCTGCGCAATCACACGAATGCGGTCCGGAGTTAACTGCTTTCCCACCAAAGCGGATGAAACGCGCCCGCTTTCGGCCCCATGGCGTCGCCTGAGATGTCTGGGATGGACCTTTCGGCCGACTTCCATCGTCGTTCCGCTCGCGGCCCTTGAGTCACGCTCCGTAGCTACTTAATGTCCTATTACGTCCGCGAGCGCACCCACCCCGCTCCACGGGCATCACGACCGTGACCAGGACCGGGGAAGGCTCGCCATGCAGCGCGAAGTTCATCTGATCGGCGGCACCCGCTCCGAGGCCATCCGGCTCGCCCCCGTCGCCCTCGCCATGCGGGACGCCGGTCTGCTCCAGCCGATCATGCTCGCCGCCGGACAGCACACCACCACTGTCACCCGGACCCTCGCCGCGTTCGGCCTGGTGCCGGACATCACCGTCGCCGCCGCGGCCGAGCGAACCGCCGGCAGTCCGGACGACACGCTCCCCGGGTTGATCCAGGAACTCGACGAGCTCTGGTCCGTGCGTACCCCCGCCGCCGTGATCGTGCAGGGCGACACCACGGTGAGCCTGGCCGGCGCGCTTGCCGCGTTCTGGCGCCGCGTCCCGGTCGTCCATCTGGAAGCCGGCGTGCGCTCCGACGACCTCGGCTCGTCATCCCCGCAGGAGGCGAACCGCCGCCTGCTCGCCCAGATGGCGACGCTGCACCTGGCGCCCACGCCGCTGGCCGCGATGAACCTGCTGGACGAGCAGATCGCACACACCGACGTGCTGGTCACCGGCACCACCGTGGTGGACGCGACGCTCGCCGTGACCAGTCGCCGGATGCCGTTCCAGAACGCCGCTGTCGCCGCGGCCCGCCAGGACAGCACGAACCGCCTGGTGCTGGTCACCGCGTACGGCAGCGGGTCCGGAAATGATCCGCTCGGGCACATCCCGGCCGCGGTGCGGGAGCTGGTCGGGCGTCACCCGGACGTCGAGGTGGTGCTGGCGACTCGCCCGGATCAAGCAGCACAGACCGCGGCGGAGGGCACGCTCGCCGGCGTTCCGCGGGTCACTGTCACCGGCCCGCTGTCGTACCCGGACCTGTCCCGGCTGCTCTGTGAGGCCTACCTGGTGCTCACCGACTCGGACGGCATCGCCGAGGAGGCCACCGCGTTCGGCGTTCCGACACTGGTGCCGCGCGACGGCGGGGAGCCGGCGCTGTCGCTCACCGCGGAGCGCGTCAAGACGATCGGCTCGGACACCGAGGGGATCGTCGCCGAGGCGTCCGCGCTGCTGGACAGCCGGTTCCGCCGGGATGCCATGGCCGCCGGCAATACCCCGTACGGTGATGGGCTCGCGGCCCGGCGCACCGCGCAGGCCGCCGCCGCGCTCCTGGGTCTCGCACCCGCCCCCGACGCGATGCCCGTCTCGGTGAACGTTCTTTCCTCGGGAGCTCACGCCTGATGAACGCCGTGGATTTCTGGGTACGGTCCTGGACCTCCGGCGACCTGCCCGCCGCACGCAAACTACTCACGCCCGGCGTCGAAGCCGAATGGAACCTCGACGCGCCCGTGGACGACGAGGAACTGCTGCAGGTCATGAGCCGGATCGCCGCCTTCGCCGACCGGATCGAGGTGATCGCCCGGACCGACTCGGTCGACGGCTCGGCCATCGTCTACGACCTGACCGCGCCGTTCGGCACGGCCAGGCTGGTGGAGTTCCTCGATGTGGAGGACGGGACGATCAACGAGGTCAGGCACGTGTACGACGTGACGGCCGTGGACCGGTTCTTCCCCGGGCTCTACGACAATTAGGCCGCTAACTGTCCTGAATCGTCGGTAGCGTGCGGGGCATGCCTTACGACTTGCAGATCGTGGTCGACAGCAGTGACCCGCACACGCTCGCGGACTGGTGGGCCGAGACCCTGGACTGGCAGGTGGAGCCGCAGGACGAGACGTTCATCTCGGATGCTGTCGCCAAGGGCTACGCCAGCGAGGAGGACACCAAGCGGCACCACGGCAAGCTGGTGTGGCGCACCGGCGGCGCGATCGTCCACCCGGACGGCGCCGGGCGCAGCCGGATTCTCTTCCAGGCGGTACCCGAGCCCAAAACGGTGAAGAACCGGATGCACGTGGACGTGCGGGTCGGCGACGAGAACCGGGAGGCGGCGCGCGACAAGCTCGTCGGGCGCGGCGCCACGTTCGTCCGGGCCGGTCAGCAGGGCCCGTTTTCCTGGTTCGTGATGACCGACCCGGAGGGCAACGAGTTCTGCCTCACCTGAGCGACCGCGGAGGCCGCCGAAGCGTCTCGCCGTCAACCGATCAGCCGATCAGCCGATCGATATCAGCGCGAAGATCGGTAACGTCATTCCCAGGCCGTGATCTCGATGATCGGGCCAGCCTTGTCATGCATATGCCCGAAATTCTACATTCATCCGCCATGCGTCATTCTCCAGATCGGGAATGGCCAGTCTTCGGTATATCGAGGTTCATAAAAACTCTCCCGCAGTGTTAATTCGACTGCGCAGACTCGCTATAACCGATCACCGCAGCCCACAGCGATCTCCAGGGCATCTTTGCAGTTAAATGGTCAAGTATGCGAGGGGAATAGCGCGTCGGCTGCCAGCGGCTCTTATCCAGCGCTGACCCCTTTAAACAGTGATCTGAGTCTTATAAAAGCGACGAAGCCGATGGTTAGCTTTCCACTACGAACAGCGAGATCGGGCCATCGAAGGGTTCGGCCTCGCTGTGGGGGTGGCTAAGTCCGTGCCGAAGGACTTGGCACCTCTCGAAGAGGAGGGCCGGGATGGTCTACGAAGGAAGCATCGTCCGCTACGACCCCGCCGTTCCTATGTCCGCGCGGGACTATTCACTGGAGCGGGCACTCGTCACCTCAGCAGCGCGCATGGCGACGCGGGCGGAGTTGCTCTCGCTCACCGTGCGGTCGGCAATCCAGATCGCCAGCACGATCTACTACGAGGTGCAGGTCGCTCAAAAGACGTTCCGGATCCAGCTGGAAGCGGCGATCGCCACAACGCAGATGGAGAAGGCCTACCAGGTCGGCGAGCGCATGGACCACCTCATCCGACGGGCCGAGTCCCAGTTCTCCGACCCGGAACTGCGAGACATCTACCAGAACGCGGTCCGCCAGTGTTACCGCGCAACGATGGAGGGCTGGGCGAACCGCCGATAAAAAGCACCTCGTCCACCGAAGTGGGGGGGGGGGGGGGGGGCGGGGGGGGGGGGGGAGGGGTGTTTTTTAGAGAAGGGGGGGGGGGGGGGGGGGGTGTGGGTGGGGGTGTGTGTTGTGGGGTGGGGGTTGGTTTTGG
>NZ_JBEZZR010000029.1:0-12949 GCF_040639325.1 Actinoplanes sp. NPDC023936
CATGAGAACTCCCGCTCAAGCCCTCAACGCGCTACTCTCAGCACCGCTACCAGCACAAACAGACTGTGTTGCAACCACCGATTGAATCCGCCGCCTTGATCACATGTCTGAGCTACGGCTGGGCGATGCCATCCCCGCGATCGCGGCTGTACCCCGGAAAGAAAAGTCAGGCCGTGACCGGGATCAGACGGGTGACCCGCTCCAGCAGGTCGGCCGGCGCGACCGGCTTGATCAGGTAGTCCTCGGCGCCGACCACGCGGCCGAGCTCCATGTCGGACGGTGCGCCGTAGCCGCAGATGATCACCGGGATCTGGGCGGTCTCCGGTGACGAGTGCAGCTCGTAGCAGAAGCCGATCCCGTTCAGCTTCCGCGTCGTCACGTCCAGGACGATCAGGTGCGGCCGCTCGTTGACGGCCATCGACATCGCGGTCAGCCCGTTGTCCGTGACGAGGGCACGGTAGCCGGCGGCCCGCAACTCCTCGGCGATCAGCTCGCGGATCTCCTCGTCGTCCTCGACGACCAGGACGGTCGGCGGCTCCAGCGCCGCAGCCCAGTCCTCCACCCGCCAGACGCCGGCCGCCTGGGCGTCGCTGAACGTGATCATGGTGGTGGATGACTGCGGCATTGTCCGGCTCCTTCACTCTGGGACCTGATTGATCGGCCGGGCCGTCGCGGGCCGCAGAAATCCCGCGTTGCAGTCCGGGAGCGACCGGAGTTGGGTGTTAGGTTAGGGTTACCTAAAGCAGGGCCCGCACAAGCAATGCCCGAACAGCAATGCCCGAACAGCAGGGCCCAGGAAAAGCAATGCCCGGGGAGGCAGCCGTGACCCAGACCGCCGTGCCCATCACCGAGGCGCCCCCGTTCCGATTCTTCGAGGTCGAGGTGAGCCGGGTGACCCGGCTGAGCCCGAACTTCGTGCGGGTGACGTTCACCGGTGAGGACCTGGACCGGTTCGCCGACAACGGGTTCGACCAGCGGATCAAACTGATCCCGCCGCTCGACGGCTCCGGTTTCCAGCACCTGCCGGAGGGCCTGGACTGGTACACGCAGTGGCGCTGCCTGCCCGACGAGCAGCGCAACCCGATCCGCACCTACACCGCGCGCGCCGTGCGCCGGCACCTGCGCGAGGTCGACGTCGACATGGTGCTGCACGGGGTGAGCGGCCCGGCGTCGCGGTGGGCGGTCAACGCCCGGCCCGGCTCGCAGGCGCGGCTGATGGGTCCGAACGCCGACTTCACCGGCGCCTCCGGTGGCATCGACTTCCATCCGCCGGTGAACACCCGCCGGATCCTGCTCGGCGGCGACGAGACAGCGGTGCCGGCGATCGCCGCGATCTTGGAGAAGCTGCCCGCCGACGCGTGCGGCGAGGCCGTGCTCGAGGTTCCGGAGCACGGCGACCGGCTGGAGATCAGCGCGCCGGCCGGCTTCCGGGTGACCTGGCTGTCGCGGGACGGCGCCACGCACGGCGCCGGTCTGATCCCGGAGGTTGAGGCGGCGGCGCAGCGGCTGCTCGGCGACTGCACGAAGCCGGTGCGGGCCGACCTCGAGGACATCGACGTCGACCACGACATCCTGTGGGAGGTGCCGGACGGCACCGAGACCACGATCGACGGTTTCTACGCCTGGCTGGCCGGTGAGGCCGCGGTGATCAAGACGCTGCGCCGGCACCTGGTGACCGGGTGCGGCGTGGACCGGCGCGCGGTCGCGTTCATGGGTTACTGGCGCCTCGGCAAGGCCGAGTGCTGACTTCCTTCGGTACGGCCGGACCGCTCTCGACCCTGATGATGGCGTCCGGCCGAACCGTCCGCAAGGGACGGAACCTCGCGGGATCACACCCGGAAGGCCGAGACCACCTCGCGCAGCTCACCGGCGACGGTCGTCAGTTCGGTCACCGACTCCTCGGCCTCGCCCAGCGCTGAGGTCGTGGCGTGGGCGGCGCTGGCGACCGCGTTGATGCTGCCGGCGATGCTGGCGCCGCCGTTGGCCGCCTCGCCGATGCTGCGGCTCATCTCGTTCGTCGTCGCGGTCTGCTCCTCGACGGCCGAGGCGATCGTGACCTGGTAGTCGTTGATCTCGGAGATGATGCGGGAGATCTCCTGGATCGCGACGACGGCGCTCGACGTGTCGGCCTGGATCGCCTCGACGCGGCGGGCGATGTCCTCGGTGGCCCGCGCGGTCTCCTGGGCGAGATCCTTGACCTCGCTGGCGACGACGGCGAAGCCCTTGCCCATCTCACCGGCCCGGGCCGCCTCGATCGTCGCGTTCAGGGCCAGCAGGTTGGTCTGCTCGGCGATCGCGGTGATCGCCTTGACCACGTCGCCGATCTCCGCGGAGGACGTGCCCAGCTTGGCGACCGTGTCGTTGGTCGTCTGCGCCACCCCCACCGCGCTCGAGGCGACCTGCGCGGCGCTGTTGGCGTTCTGCGAGATCTCCCGGATCGACGCGCCCATCTCGTCGCTGCCGGCGGCCACCGACTGCACGCTCGCGGAGACCTCACTGGCCGTGCCGGCGACCAGGTTCGCCTGCTCGGCGGCCTCCCGCGCCTCGGCGCCCAGGCGGGTGGTGATCGCGCCGAGGCGCTGGGTGACCTCGCCGAGGACCTCGGCGCCGTGGTTGAGTTTGCGCACGCTGCCGATCAGGCCGTCCCGGGCCCGGTTGGTGGCCTCGGCCATCTGGCCCAGTTCGTCGCGGGAGCGGACCTCGGCCGGCACGGTGAGATCGCCGTCGGCGACCGCGCTGAGCGCCCGGGAGACGGTGGCCAGCTGCCGTTTGATCAGCTGCATCACGCCGTAGCCGACGAAGGCCGCGATGACGAATCCGATCACCAGTCCGGCCAGCACGAAGTTGCGTGCCCGCTCGTAGGAAGCGGTGCCGTCGGCGGCCATCGCGTCGGCGTCGGCCTCCTCGGCGGCCTGCAGGTCGTTCATGGTCGTGGTGATCGTGGCGTCGGAGGTGTTGAACGCCGCGAGGATCTGGTCCGCGGCGGGCATCTCGAAGCCGGCCGGCGGCGCCTGCCCGAAGATGATGACGGTGCTCAGCCCGCGGTGGTACAGAACCGCCTCGGAGAACGCCTGGAGTTTGGCGAGACGGTCGGTGGCCCCGGAGGTCGTGGCGATCGTCTCGTAGGCGGCCACCGCCTCATCGATCTTGGCAGAAGCCTCCTCGGCCCCGTCCAGTCCGGCCTGGGCGAGCTGCGCGTTGTTGCCGGATCGACCGGCGTCGTACTTCAGGGCGCTGCGGAAGTACTCGGTGAGCCCGCCCCGCATGTCGGCGATCTGCTCCATGCTGTCGACGTGCTGGTCCTTCATCTTCTGCAGGTCGTCGCGGAGCTCGGAGAGCCGGGTCAGAGCCACCAGCGTCACGCCGAGGGCCACGACGGCCACGCAGACGGCGGCGACAGTGCTCTTGATCAGCAGACTGCGGTCACCGAGCAACCTCTCCAGCAGCCCCCGCTTCACCGTCATGTCGTTCACGATAGGGCGACTTACCGGTCATTTGGCGCGATTGCTCAACCTACCGGGGTAGAGCCCTGAACCAGGGCGATGCTGCATCGGGCACGGTGCAGCAGGTGCCGGCTGATCGAGGGACGCAGCGCCATCCGCAACGCCCGGCGCACCCGCGCGCCGGCCACCACGAGCTGCGCGCCGGCCGCGGCCTCCGCGAGGACCTCGCCGGGCGGCCCGACCAGCACCTCGGTGGTGACCGGGACGTGGGGGAAGCGCCGCCGCCAGCAGTCGACGATCTCCTGGAGCCGGCGGCGCTCGGCGGCGACCGCGTCCAGGTTGCGCTCGCAGAGCAGGTCGCGCCCGCCGTCCGGCACCGGCCAGCCGTGCACCGCGCGGACGCCGACGCCCCGGACCGCGGCCTGCTCGAACGCGAAGCCGAGCACGGTGGCCGCGGTGGGGGAGTCGTCGACGCCGGCCAGGACCGGGTCGCCCGCGTGCGGCTCGCCGCGGACCACGACGACCGGGCAGCGGGCGTGCGTGCTGACCGAGGCGGCGGTCGAGCCGAGCAGGGCGCGCACGCCGGAGTGCAGCGGGCCGCCGACCACCAGCAGGCCGGCGTCGGCGCCGCGCTGGGTGAGCGCCACCGCGGCCGTGCCGTGCTCGACCCGGGCCCGCACGCGGACCCCGGGGTGGGTGTCGGCGGCCGTCGCGATGGCGCGGCCCAGCATCTCGCCGACCGCGTCGTCGGTCTCCGCGTCCGGGTAGACCGCGGCGGCGGGCATCATCGCCGCGGCCGGGACATAGGTGGGCCATTCGTACGCGTAGAGCAGCTCGACGGGCGCGTCCGTGCGGTACGCCTCGTCCAGAGCCCACCGGGCGGCCTTGCGGGCGTCCGGAGAGCCGTCGTAACCCACCACGATCCGCTGGTCGGGCACGGCGCCCACCTCCTCGGCGTTGCTACCCACGATCGTCGTGTCTGGACGACTCGTGGGCAAGGCCGAAAGTCCTAGCTCGCGAGGACCTTCAGGACAGCTTCCGCCACCCCGGTCGAGGAGGCGGGGTTCTGGCCGGTGACGAGACGGCCGTCGGTGACGACGTGCGGCTGCCAGTCGTCGGCGCCGGTGTGCTTGCCACCCTGCTTCTCCAGGGTGCTCTGCAGCAGGAACGGGACCACATCGGTCAGACCGACGGCGGCCTCCTCGGAGTCGGTGAACGCGGCGATGTTCTTGCCGGCCACGATCGGCGAGCCGTCCGAGAGCGTGATGCCGGCCAGCGCGGCCGGACCGTGGCAGACCGCGGAGACCACGCCGCCGCGCTCGTAGAGGTCACGGGCGAGGGCGGCCAGGTCCCTGTCGTTCGGGAAGTCGAACATGGCGCCGTGGCCGCCGGCGAAGAGGATCGCGTCGTAGTCGGCCTGGTTCACGTCGGCGAACCGCGGGGTGTTGCCGACCTTCGCCGTGACCTCGGGGTCCTCGGTGAACGCCTTCTGGATCGGGTCGGTCAGGTCCTCGCCGTCGACCGGCGGCCGGCCGCCCGCGACGCTGGCGAAGTCGACCGTGTAACCGGCCTCCGTGAACACGTGCCACGGGTGGGCGGCCTCGGCCAGGTAGTAGCCGGTCGGCCGGAGCCCGGCCAGGTCGCCGTGGCTGGTCAGTGCGATGAGGATTTTCCGGGTGGAAGTCATGGCCTGATCCTGCCCCGGTCCAGCCATCGGGGACCAAGAGAAAAGCATGGGGGCGGCCATAGGATTCCTGATGTGTCCGAACGCGTATCCCTCGACCTGCTGCACACCTTCCTGACCGTCCACCGGTCCGGGACGCTGACCCGCGCCGCCGAGGTGCTCGGGCTCTCCCAGCCCACCGTCACGGCGCAGATGCGCAGCCTGGAGACGCAGCTCGGGCAGGCCCTGTTCGTCCGGGGCGCCCGCGGCGTGACGCCGACGCCGGCCGCCGACGACCTGGCCCGCCGGTTGGACGGGCCGCTGGACGCCCTCGCCGGGGTGGCCGGCTCGCTCGGCAACGAGCCGGAGCGCACCCTGCATCTCGGCGGACCGGCCGAGCTGATGACCGTCCGGGTGCTGCCCGCCCTGGCCGGGGTGATCGCGACCGGGGTGAGCGTGCGGGCGCGGCTCGGGCTCGCCGACGATCTGCTCGCCGACCTCTCGGCCGGCCGGCTCGACATGGTGGTCAGCGCCATCCGCCCGCGCCGGGCCGGCCTGCACGCGGAGCCGCTCTGTGACGAGGAGTTCCTGCTGGTCGGTGCATCCCAAAAGACCGACAGATCACGTTTGATGGCATATGCCGAGGATATGCCCATTATTCGGCGATGGTGGCGACACGTGCTCGGCGCCCCGCCGCCGAAACGGGCCGTCCTCGTGGTGCCGGACCTGCGGGCGCTGCGCGCGGCCGCCGTCGCCGGGATCGGGGCCACCGTGCTGCCGCGCTACCTGATCGCCGACGACTTGCGGACCGGCGCGCTGGTCGACCTGCATCCGACCGACGACCCGCCGATCAACACGCTGTACCTGGCGACCCGCTCCGCCGTGAAGGACGCCCCGCACGTGGCGGCGGCTCGGGAGGCGCTACTGGTGCAGGGACGACTCTGGTGAGCCGGTGGCCTCACTTGTGCAGGGACGACTTCGGTGAGCCGGTGACCTCGGCCAGCCACGGCTCGACCACGTCGCCGAGCAGGGCGGCCAGCGCCGACGCCGAGCCGGGGCTCAGCGGCGCGAACGCGTGCCGGGCCGCATCCCGGGCCACCGCCATGGTCTGCCGCACCATCGTCCCGCCCTGCGTGGTCGGGCAGAGCCACACGCGCCGCCGGTCGCTGTCGTCGCGGGCCCGCTCGATCAGTCCGGCTGCCTCGAGGCGATCGGCGAGCGGGGTGATCGAGGACTGCTGGACGTGCAGCAACCGGGCGAGCGCGCCGCCGGTCAGCCCCTCGTGCTCGCCGAGCATGTAGAGCGCCAGCAGGTCCATGGCCGGCATCCCGGCCTCGACGGCGGCCTCCTCCACCGCGTTCTGCACGAGGCGACCGGCGTGCAGAACCAGGTAGCCGAGCTCGTACCCGCGGGGCGAGCGACCCAGAGACTCCGTCACGACTGCTTCATCGGCCGAAACATTCGGTGGCTGAAAGGTAACCGGGATCACTTGTCCGAGGTGCGGGATCGGAAACGTGGATTTGATCTTCGGTGGATAGCATTCCCGCGCCGCTGTCAGGGTTGTCCGGCCTCGATGCACTTTCGTCGATGTGTCGGATTTTTTCAATTTTGGGAGACATGAGATGGCTGTCAAGGCCGAATACCTCTGGGTCGACGGAACCCAGCCCACCGCCAAGCTGCGCTCCAAGACCAAGATCCTGGCCGACGGCGCCGAGCCCCCGATCTGGGGCTTCGACGGCTCCAGCACCAACCAGGCGCCCGGCGACAAGTCGGACTGCGTGCTCAAGCCGGTCTTCGTCTGTCCGGACCCGATCCGTGGCGGCAGCAACATCCTGGTCCTGTGCGAGGTCGAGCTGATCGACGGCACCCCGCACCCGACCAACACCCGTGCCCCGCTGCGCGCGGTCGCCGAGAAGTTCGCCGACCAGGAGGCGATCTTCGGCATCGAGCAGGAGTACACGTTCTTCAAGGACGGCCGCCCGCTCGGCTTCCCGGTCGGCGGCGGCTACCCCGCCCCGCAGGGCGGCTACTACTGCGGCGTCGGCGCGGACGAGGTCTTCGGCCGGGAGATCGTCGAGGAGCACATGGACGCCTGCCTCGCCGCCGGCCTCAACCTCTCCGGCATCAACGCCGAGGTCATGCCGGGCCAGTGGGAGTTCCAGATCGGCCCGGTCGCCGCGCCGCAGGTCGCCGACGAGCTCTGGGTCGCCCGCTGGCTGCTCTACCGCATCGCCGAGGACCACGGCGTCTCCGCCACCCTCGACCCGAAGCCGGTCAAGGGCGACTGGAACGGCGCCGGCGCGCACACCAACTTCTCCACCAAGGCGATGCGCGAGAACTACGACGCGATCATCGCGGCCGCCGAGGCCCTGGGCAAGAAGCGCCAGGAGCACGTCGACGGGTACGGCGCCGGCATCGACCAGCGTCTCACCGGCCTGCACGAGACCGCCCCGTGGACCGAGTACAGCTACGGCGTCTCGGACCGTGGCGCCTCGGTGCGCATCCCGTGGCAGGTCGAGAAGGACGGCAAGGGCTACATCGAGGACCGCCGCCCGAACGCCAACGTCGACCCGTACGTGGTCACCCGCCTGCTGATCGACACGATCTGCACCGAGCTGGCCTGATCCACCGCGGACGCGCGGGGACACTTGTCCCCGCGCGTTAGCCTCTCTTCCGATGAGCCAAGAGATCATTCCCGGTGACCCGGGGTCCCCGGTGATCCTGCACGTCCCGCACGCCTCCCGTGAGCTGATCGGCTCCGGTCTCCTCCCCGGCCCCGCCGAGATCGCCGAGGAGCTGGACCACCTCACCGACGCGCACACCGACGTGATCGCCTCGCGCGCTGCCGGCGCGGCCGCTCGCCGCCCGTGGACGCTGGTGAACCGGCTGTCCCGGCTGGTCGTCGACCCGGAACGGTTCCCCGGCGACGACGAGGAGATGCTCGCCTCCGGCATGGGCCCGGTCTACACCCACGGCTATGCCGGGCGACGCCTGCGTGCCGGCGATCCGGACCGCGACGCGGCACTGCTGAAGGACCATTTCCTTCCGTACGCCGAAGCGATGACCACCCTGGTCTCCCGGCGGATCGCCGCAACCGGACGTGCCGTGATCATCGACGTGCACTCGTACGCGACCGAGCCGCTGCCCTACGAGCTCCACCGCGACGGCCCGCGCCCGCCGGTCTGCCTCGGCACCGACCCGGTGCACACTCCGGACTGGCTGCTCGGCGCCGCCGAAGCGGTGTTCCCGGAGACCGGCCGGAACAGCCCGTTCGCCGGCTGCTACGTCCCGCTGGACTACTGGGGCCGGGACCGCTCGGTCTCCGCCGTGATGATCGAAATCCGCCGCGACCAGTACATGCGGGAACCCGGCGGCGAACCCGGCGCCGGCCTGGACCGGCTGGCCCGATCGCTCGCCGCGCTCGTCGATGCCGTCCCCTGAAGGGGTTGACAACGGGAGGGGCGCTCGGGCGAACCGGGTGACATGATGTGAGCCGGCAGGCTGTTACCAGGGGAGAAAGGGGCGGCGGTCGATGGCGACATTCGAGGCGAGCGCGTCCGCCGAGCCCGGCCGGATCACCGTGTCGCTCACCGGTGAGTGCGACCTCTCCGCCCGCGAACAGCTCACCGGCCTCCTGCTGGACGCGCTCACCCGGGCCCCCGCGGTCTTCGTCGACATGGCCGGTCTGACCTTCCTCGACTCCAGCGGCGTGCACAGCCTGGTCACCGCGCATCACGCGGCCAAGCACACCGGAGGCCACGTCTACGTGGTCAACGCCGCCGGCCCGGTCGCCGCCGTCCTGGACCTCACCGGTGTCGGCGCCCTGCTGAGCGCACCCGCCGAAGAGCGCCGCCATGCCTGAGACCACCGGGCCGGACACCAGCGGGCCCGATGACCGCGACGGGATGTCCTACGCCGTCCCGGACGACCTGCGGGCCGTCCGGGCGTTCGTCACCGAGCGGGCACACGCCCTCGGCATGGCGGAGGCCCGCATCGACCTGCTAGCCCTGGCGGTCAGCGAGCTCACCACCAACACGCTGCAGCACACCACCGGCGGCGGCCACATCCGGGTGTGGGTGAGCGACGGCCGCCTGGTCTGCGACGTGGTCGACCGGGGAACCGAGCGCCCGTTCGGCCGCGCGATGCCGTCCGCCGAGGCGGTCCGCGGCCGGGGACTGGCAATCGTCGAGCGGGTCTGCGACGCCGTCTACACCACCGCAGTCCCCGAGGGCACCCTGGTCCGGATCTGCCTGAACCTCTGACCCCGGCTGCGCGCTCTCCTGCGCCTCCCGCTCGGCGTTCCTGCGATCTTGGCGTTTTGCCCGACGATGCTGGGCAACCCTCCAAGATCGCGAGGCGGGGGGACGCGAGGCCGGGGGACGGGCTGGGGCGGGCGGCTCAGACGTACACATCGGAGAAGCGACGGCAGCGCAAGCGCGCCGCGGAGCGCAACCCCGCGCCCGGCCTGCGGGAGATCCCCACCGAGCAGGTCGGTCCCCCGGAGCCGGCGCTGCGATGCGTGAGGAAGCGGGAACGCGGCACCGGAGCGACGATCGCGGCGCGGGGGATCGGCCCGCCTGCGCGGGTGACCGGGCCGCTCAGGCCGGCGCGCGGGGCCGGGGCGCCGCGGAGCAGTTCCTTGCGGGCCTCGTCGAGCAGGTCGGGCAGGGGGAGGCCGAGCGCGCGGCAGACCGCGGCGAGGACCTCCGACGAGGGCTCCTTGGTGCCGCGTTCCACTTCGGAGAGGTACGGCAGGGAGACGCCCGCCGCCTCGGCGACCTCCCGGAGTGTGCGGTTCTGAGCTTGGCGGACCCGCCGCAGAACCGCCCCGATAACCCGGCGCAACAGTGCCATGTCCGTCTCCTCCGTGCGTCGTCGCTGGCACCAGCTTAAGTGCCATCGTCGCCGGCGAGTGCTACGGTGGTGCGCAGCGGTTCCCGGTGCGGGCGTTCTCAGGCCCCCGGTGATCAGCTTTCTTCCTCATCGCAGGCGCTTGCGCGCCGCATTTCTGACACGGCGTCATCCGTGCCGCGACCCGTCAGCGGGGCGGCGATGCAGCCGTACCCATCAAGGAGTTTCGCATGACCCAAGTCGCCACCCGTCCGGCCCGGAGCCGGACCGATCCCACCCCTGCTACCACGGCGGTGGACGGCCTGCTCGACATCGTCGACGACAAGGCCTGGATCCGCGCGAACGGCTACCTTCCCGGCCCCGGTGACATCCCGCTGCCGGCGGCCGAGGTGCGCCGTCACCGGCTGCGCCGCGGCGACCACGTGACGGGCGTGTTCCGGCACGAGGGCCGCAAACTCGTCACGCTCGACGCCCCGGATCACCGGCCCGACTTCTACCGCCTCACCCCGCTGCACCCGGCCGAGCGCCTCCGCCTGGAGAACGGCGACCTCACCACCCGGGTCGTCGACCTGGTCATGCCGATCGGCAAGGGCCAGCGCGCCCTGATCGTGGCGCCGCCGAAAGCCGGCAAGACCACGGTCCTGCGGCACATCGCCGCCGGCATCACGCGGAACCACCCCGAATGCCACCTCATGGTGCTGCTGGTCGGCGAGCGCCCGGAAGAGGTCACCGACATCCGCCGCACGGTTCGGGGCGAGGTGATCGCGGCGACGTTCGACCACACGCCGCGCGAGCAGACCTTGATCGCCGAACTCGCCGTGGAGCGCGCCAAGCGCCTGGTCGAGAACGGTCAGGACGTCGTCCTGCTGATCGACTCGGTGACCCGGCTGGGCCGCGCCTGCAACCTGGCCGCGCCGGGCCGCGGGCGCACCCTGTCCGGCGGCCTGGACGCGTCCGCCCTGCACCCGCCGAAACAGCTGCTCGGCGCGGCCCGCAACATCGAGAACGGCGGCTCGCTCACCATCCTCGCGACAGCGCTCGTGGAGAACGGCTCGGCGATGGACGGCCTGATCCACGAGGAGCTCAAGAGCACCGGCAACGCCGACCTGAAACTCGACCGCGCGCTGGCCGAGGCCCGGACCTTCCCGGCGATCGACGTCGCCGCGAGCGGAACCCGCCACGACGAGGCGCTGCTGCCGGCCGAGGAGCTCGCCGTCGTGGCGCAGGTCCGCCGCGCGATCGCCGGCCAGCGCGACGGCATGGAGCAGCTGCTGAAGCAGCTGCGGACCACCCCGAGCAACGCGGCCTTCCTGCACCGGATCAAGGCTTCCCTGCCGTACGCGTGATCGGCGCCCGTCCGGAGCCAGGCGATAGGCTGTGGCGATGGCGGTTGAGGCCGCGGTGCGCGAATTGCTCGCCGTGATCCCCGAGGGGTGCACCTGGCTGGTGCCCGTCCCGGAGAACGGGGAGATATCCGACTTCCGGATCGCCGCGACCAGCGGCCGTGCCGCCGACCTCCAGGGCCGTGGCACCCAGCGCATCAACGAGACGCTCAGCGGGCTCTACCCGTCCATGGTGGGCGGCCCGCTCTGGCAGCTCTACCTCGACGTGATGCGGACCGGGGAGCCCGGCCGGCTCGACGAGTTCCGCTACGAGGAACGCCAGCCCGGCGTCGTCGCCGAGTCCCGCTTCGAGGTCAGCGTGAACCGGGTGCTGGGCGGCCTGCTGGTCTGGTGGCAGCGGGTCGACGAACATCAGCGCCGCCTCGAGCGCACCGAACTGCTCGGCAGCCTCGGCTGGTCGGAGTACGACCTGTCGACCGGCCGTACCGGCTGGTCACCCGGGATGTACCGGATCTTCGAACGGGATCCCGCGCTCGAACCGTTGTCCCGTGTCGCCCAGGCGCAGGCGATGCTGCCCGAGGACCGAGGGCTCGCCGAAGCCGCCTGGCAGACCCTGGACTCCGGCGCCACCTCGGACGTGACGGTCCGGTTCCGGGTCGGTGACACCGTGAAGCACCTGCGGATCCTCTCCGACGTGGCCCGTGACGCGACGGGCTCACCGGTGAAGATCTACGCGGTGGTCCAGGACGTCACCGCCCGCGTCGACACGCGCACCGAGATCGAGTCGCTCAGTGACAAACTCCGTACCCGGGAATTGACCGCCCTGGCCGAGCACCGCCTCGCCGGCCAGTTGCAACGCATGATCCAGCCGGTGCCGCAGGCGCCGTTCGCCCTCGACGGCCTGGAGGCGATGGTCAGCTACCTGCCGGCCGAGAGCGCGGCGCAGGTGGGCGGCGACTGGTACCACGCGCAGACCCTCCCGGACGGCCTGGTCCTCCTCGCCATCGGCGACGTGGCCGGCCACGGGCTGGACGCGGCAAGCGGCATGGCCCACCTCCGATTCGCGCTGGTCGCGTGGCTGTCGATCGGCATCCGCGAGCCCGGAACCCTGCTCCGCCACCTGAACCGCCTCAGCACCCAGCTGGACATCACCGGCACCGCGCTGGTGGCCGTCTACGACCCGCGCACCCGCACGCTGTCGTGGGCGCGGGCCGGCCACATGGCCCCGCTGCTGTCCCGCGACGGCGAGAGCGCCGAACTGGACCGCCCGCCCGGGTTGCTGCTCGGGGCCGAACCGGAGGAGGAGTTCCCGGTCGCGAGCGCCCGGCTGCAGCTCGGTGACCTGGTCCTCTTCTACACCGACGGCTTGGTGGAACGCCGCACGGGCGGGCGGACGGCCGAGGTCCGCGGACATCTCGCGGCCGTGTCGGCGTCGCCCGGCGCGGATCCGCTGACGCGGCTCCACCGCCTGCTGCACGCTCCCAGCCCGGACGACGACACCTGCACATTGACGGTACGGGTGACGGCGTGACCGGTTCCCCCGGCGCTCTGTGGGTGTGGAGTCGAGGCGCGGAGCGTGCGTGTCATGTCCCGGGTGATGTGTCACATCGGTGTGAGCCCGTCACCCCCGCGAGCCGTAGCCGACGCAG
>NZ_JBEZZR010000029.1:13048-117517 GCF_040639325.1 Actinoplanes sp. NPDC023936
GGTTCTCCGGGCTCGTCGCCTTCCGCGAGCCGTAGCCGACGCAGGTTCTCCGGGCTCGTCGCCTTCCGCGAGCCGTAGCCGACGCAGGTTCTCCGGGCTCGTCGCCTTCCGCGAGCCGTAGCCGACGCAGGTTCTCCGCGCTCGTCGCCTTCCCGAGCCGTAGCCGACGCCGGTCATCGGGCCGGATAACCTGCTTGCGCTACGGCTGGGTCGCGCGAGCCGTAGCTGGCGCATGCTATCCGGGCGTGATCGCATGTCTGAGCTACGGCCGGCGGGCGCGAGCCGTAGCGGACGCATGTCATCCGGCCGAATAGCCTGCCTGCGCTACGGCTCGGCCCGCCCGAACCGCACGCTTCGCGACAACCCTGCCTGTGTGTGGGTTTCAGGTGCGGAGCGCGCCCGAATCCCACACGCACCGGCGACCGCCCCGCGGTGCTCGAACGGGAGGGCTCGAACGGGAGGGCTCGAACGGGAGGGCTCGAACGGGCCGCTCGACCGGCGGCGGGTGGTCAGGCGACGACCAGGACCGGGGTGCCGGGGTCGATCTGCTGGAGCAGGGCTTTCTGAGCCGCCGCCGGCATGCGGACGCAGCCGTTCGAGACGCTGCGGCCGAAGGCGCTCTTCCTCGACCAGGCGTGGATCGCGGTGTGCGCGCCGCGCAGTGACGCCGCGAGGTTCTCCTTCTTCTCCGGGACGGTTCCCAGCACCAGCGCGTCGAGCCCCTCGTAGATGGCGCCGTCCGTCGTGGTCGTACCCATCACGAAGGTCCGCCCGAGCGGGGTCGGCGTGGCATCGGAGCCGACCGAGACCGTCCACGACCGCTGCTCGGCGCCCTCGCGCAGCCAGGTGAGCCGGTGCTCGCTGAGGTCGACGACGATGTGGTCGCGCAGCGGCTCCGGTTCCCAGCCCTCCGCGGGCACCCAGCCGATGCGCCGGTTGGACGAGGGGGCGAGCACCGCGACCCAGCCGTTGTCGCGGGCGACGATCGGCGCGACGGTTGGCAGGCCACTGATCTTTTTCGGCAGGTAGGCGCGGGGTTCGCCGCCGGGCGCGTCGTAGAGCGCCATCTTCTTCGCCGGGCGCAACGCCTCGGACGGCACCTCGAGGGTGCTGGCGCCGGGGTCCTCGGGCAGCCCGTCCGGACCGTCCGCATAGCTGATCACGGGCAGATCAGCGGGCGGGTCGGCGGCCGTCGGCGGTGTGGCCGCGACACTGGGCGACGAGGCGGGGGAGGGGGCGCCGGACGGGCTCACCCAGGTGCTGGCGACCGGGTCGGCGTCTCGGCCGCGGGCCAGCGCGACAGCCGCGCCGAGGCCGACGAGCAGCGCGGCCACCAGCAGAACCAGCAGGTACCGGCGGTTCCGGCTCGGCGGCTGCGCAGCATACGGGTCGCTCGGCATCCGACCAGGGTAGCGGTACCGCAGATCACCCGTCCGGGTGCGGCAGTAATCCTGGTAACTCCTACCTGCGCGACGGGGAATGCCGGGGATAGGGTGCAGGCATGCTGCGCAAGCTGGGATTCCTCACGATCGGGCTGTTCGACGAGGCCGATCCGCGCCGGGGCCACGAGTCGACCCTTGAGATCATCGAGCTCGGGGAGCGCCTCGGTTTCGACAGCGCCTGGCTGCGCCACCGGCACCTGCAGTTCGGCATCTCCTCGCCGGTCGCCGTCCTGGCCGCCGCGACCCAGCGGACCAGCCGGATCGAGCTGGGCACCGCTGTCACCCCGCTCGGCTGGGAGAACCCGCTGCGCCTCGCCGAGGACCTGGCCACTGTCGACCTGCTCTCCGGCGGCCGGCTCAATCCGGGGATCAGCGTGGGGCCGCCGATGAACTACGAGACCGTGAAGGACGCGCTCTACCCGGGGATCGACGAGGACTTCAGCTATGCACGGGCGGAGAGGTTCCTCGCGTGTGTCAGCGGTGAGCCGGTCACCGACTTCGCGGGGACGGTCGGCTTCGAGCAGTTCTCGAACCGGGTGCAGCCGCACTCGCCGGGTCTCGCGTCCCGCCTCTGGTACGGCGGTGGCAGCCTGCGGTCCGCGCAGTGGGCCGGTGAGCACGGCATGAACTTCCTGACCAGCAGCGTGGTGAAGGCCGAAGGCGACGAGACGAACTTCGCGGAAATCCAGCTGTCGCACGTCCGCGCGTTCCGGGCGGCGCATCCGGACGGTGACAAGGCGCGGGTGTCACAGGGGCTCGTGGTGATCCCGACCGACAGCGCGACGCCGGAGCAGCGGGCCCGGTACGCCGCCTATGCCGCGAAGCGCTTCCCCCGTACCCGAGCGCCGCAGGGACCGGCCCGGATGATGTTCGCGCCCGACCTGGTCGGGCCCTCCGCCCAGATCGCGGAATCGCTCGAAGCGCACGTCGCGTTCCGGGAGATCGACGAGGTGGCGTTCGCGTTGCCGTTCACCTTCGAGCACGAGGACTACGTGCAGATCTTGACCGATATGGCCCAGAGCCTGGGCCCGGCGCTCGGCTGGAAGCCCGCGAGTTAACGCATCCGGGAGAGGCGCGCCGCCAGGCCGTCCACGAACACGGTGAGGGCGAACTCGAAACTGTCCCGGTCGACCGTGTCGGCGTGCTCGCGCAGCCGGTGCGCGTCCACGAGCGCCGGGTAGCGATCGAGGTAGACCTGCACGTCGTCGACGAAGCCGCGCGAGAACGAGCCCATCGCCGCGCCCACCACCAGGTATTTCGTCGAGGCGCCGATCATCGTGGCCTCGCGGGCCGGCCAGCCGGCGGCGACCAGCCCGCCGTGCACCGCGTCGGCCCGGCGCAGCGAGGCGTCGCGCTGGCCGGGGCCTTGTGCCAGGAACGGCACGATGTTCGGGTGCTCGGCGAGCGCCGCGCGGTAGGAGCGCGCCCATCCGAGCAGGCCTTCCCGCCAGCCGTCCGCGAACGCGCTGGTCTCCACCTTTTCCATGATCTCGCCGGCGACGTCGTCGAGCAGTTGCTCCTTCGTCGGATAGTGGAAGTAGAGCGCCGGCGCGCTCACTCCGAGCGCGGTGGCCAGCTTGCGCATGCTCAGCCCGTCCAGGCCGTCCCGGTCGATGATCTCGAGCGCGGCCGCCCGGATGCCGGCCTGGCTCAGCAGGGGAGTGGTCGGCCGGGGCATATGAGGTCCTTTCGCGAAGCTGCCTAACGGTGTTAAGTTAGCACCCGTCCAGAAACCTGACAGCGTTAGTTTTACTGTATTTCCGGGAGGCGTCGTGGACCTCGGTCTGACCCAGGAGCAGGAACAGTTCCGCGACCTCGCCCGCGACTGGGTGGATCGCGAGATCGTCCCGCACGTCACCGAGTGGGATCGTGCCGAGCAGGTCGATCTGAAGATCGTCGGAAAGCTCGCCGATCTGGGCTTTCTCGGTCTCGGGATCGCCGAGGAGTTCGGCGGCTCGGGCGGCGACTTCCTCTCCTACATCCTGATGATGGAGGAGCTCGGTCGCGGCGACACCTCGGTTCGCGGCATCGTCTCGGTCTCGCTCGGCCTGGTCGCGAAGAGCATCCAGGCCCACGGAACGGACTCGCAGAAACGGCACTGGCTGCCCGGCATGTGCGCCGGGGAGACGCTGGGCTGTTTCGGTCTCACCGAGCCCGGCACCGGCTCCGACGCCGGGTCGCTGACCACCCGGGCGGTGCGCGACGGCGACGACTGGCTGATCACCGGCGAGAAGATCTTCATTACGAACGGCACGTGGGCCGGCGTGGTGCTGGTCTTCGCCCGTACCGGAGGCCCTGGACCGAAAGGGATCACCGCCTTCCTGGTTCCCGCCGACGCGCCGGGCCTGACCCGGCGCGAGATCAAGGGGAAGCTCGGCCTGCGCGGCCAGGCGACGGCCGAGATCAATTTCGATGGGGTACGGGTGAGCGACGCGAACCGCCTCGGCCGGGAGGGCGGCGGCTTCAAGATCGCGATGTCGGCCCTGGACAAGGGGCGGATCGCCGTCGCGTCCGGATCGGTCGGCCTGGCCCGGGGCTGCCTGGAGGCGGCCGTCGCCTACGCGCAGGAGCGCACCCAGTTCGGCAAGCCGATCGCCTCGTACCAGCTGGTCCAGGAGATGCTCGCGGACATGGCCGTGGAGACCGACGCGGCCCGGCTGCTGGTGTGGCGGGCCGCCGACCTGGTCGACCGGGGCCGCACGTTCGGCACCGAGGCGTCGATGGCCAAGCTGTTCGCCACCGAGTCCGCCGTGAAAGCCGCCAACCAGGCCATCCAGGTGTTCGGCGGGTACGGCTACGTCGACGAGTTCCCGGTCGGCAAGGCCATGCGCGACGCCCGCGTCACCACGCTCTACGAAGGCACCAGCCAGATCCAGAAACTGCTCATCGGCCGTGCGCTGACCGGTATCAGCGCGTTCTGAGGGAGATCGTTGTGAGTCGGGTAGCCATCGTCACCGGCGCCGCGCGGGGTATCGGCGCGGCCACCGCGCGGCAGTTCGCATCCGAGGGGGCGGCGGTCGCCGTCCTCGACCTCGACGCCGGTGCCTGCGAGGAGGTGGTCGCCGCCATTCGCGACGGCGGCGGCACGGCCGTGGCGTACGGCTGCGATGTGTCCGACGAGGCCCAGGTCGACTCGGTCGTCGACAAGGTCGCCGCCGAACTGGGCAGCGTCGACGTTCTGGTCAACAACGCCGGGGTCCTGCGCGACAACCTGCTGCACAAGATGTCCTCGTCGGACTGGGACATCGTGATGAGCGTGCACCTGCGCGGCGCGTTCCTGTGCAGCCGGGCGGCGCAGCGCCACATGGTGCCCCAGCGCTCCGGCAAGATCGTCAACACGTCGAGCGTGTCCGCACTGGGCAACCGCGGACAGGCGAACTACGCTGCGGCCAAGGCCGGGATCCAGGGACTGACCCGGACCCTGGCGATGGAGCTCGGCCCGTTCGGGATCAACGTGAACGCGGTGGCGCCCGGTTTCATCGTCACCGAGATGACCGACGCGACAGCGGCCCGGGTCGGTGTCTCCGCCTCCGACATGCAGGCCAAGGCCGCCGAGATCACGCCGCTGCGCCGGGTCGGCCAGCCCTCCGACATCGCCTCCGTCGTTGCCTTCCTGGCCAGCGACGCCGCGTCCTTCATCACCGGTCAGACCATTTACGTCGACGGCGGACGCCGTCTCTAGTAGGGGATCCTTATGCGTCGCACAGTTTTCAACGAGGACCACGAGGCGTTCCGGCAGACGCTGCGGACGTTCATCGAGGCCGAGGTGGCTCCGTACTACGACCAGTGGTTCGTGGCCGGCGAGGTTCCCCGCGAGCTCTACAAGAAGCTCGCCGAGCTGGGCCTCTTCGGCATCGAGGTGCCGGAGGAGTACGGCGGCGCCGGCATCGACTCGTTCAAGTTCGCCGCCATCCAGACCGAGGAGACGACCCGTGCCGGTGTCTCGTTCGGGGCGTCCGGGGCGCACGTCGCGCTCTGCCTGCCGTACCTGATGGATCTCGGCACCGAGGAGCAGAAGCGGCGCTGGCTGCCGGACTTCGTCAGCGGCGACAGCATGTACGCGATCGCCATGACCGAGCCCGGCACCGGCAGCGACCTGGCCGGCATGAGCACGACCGCCAAGCTGTCCGAGGACGGCACGCACTACGTGCTGAACGGCGCGAAGACCTTCATCACCGGTGGCGTGAACGCCGACAAGGTGATCGTCTGCGCCCGGACCTCGCCGGCCAGACCGGACGACCGCCGTTTCGGCATCTCGCTGCTGGTCGTGGACACCAAGGCGCCCGGGTACTCGGTCGGCCGCAAGCTGGACAAGCTGGGCCTGCGCACGTCGGACACCGCCGAGCTCGCCTTCGTCGACGTCAAGGTGCCGGTCGAGGACCTGCTCGGCGAGGAGAACAAGGGCTTCTCGTACCTCGGCAAGAACCTGCCGAAGGAGCGACTCTCGATCGCCTACGGCGCGTACGCCCAGGCCGCGGCGGCCGTCCGGTTCGCCAAGCAGTACGTGCAGGAGCGCAAGGTCTTCGGCCAGCCGGTCGCCACGTTCCAGAACACCAAGTTCGAGCTGGCCGCCTGCCAGGCCGAGGTGGACGCCGCGCAGGCGGTGGCCGACCGGGCCCTGGAGGCGCTCGACGCGGGTGAGCTGACCGCCGCCGAGGCCGCGTCGGCGAAGCTGTTCTGCACCGAGGTGGCGCACCGGGTGATCGACCGCTGCCTGCAGCTGCACGGCGGGTACGGCTTCATCAACGAGTACCCGATCGCCCGCCTCTACGCCGACAACCGGGTCAACCGGATCTACGGCGGCACCTCCGAGGTGATGAAGATGATCATCGCGAAGGACATGGGCCTCTAGCTCATCCCCCCGGCGATAGGCCCCGCTTGGGATGTATCGACGGTCATCACTTTCTGTCTAGGGTCGGGTCGTCCCTCCTCCAGGCAGAAAGGACCTTCGATGCGCCTCGTTCCCCGGGTGCTCCTCGCTGTCGCCGTCGCCGTGGTCGGTCTGTTCGGACCCGCCACGGCGGCGAGCGCCGACGATCCGACCGTCGGCCCGCTGGTCGTCGGCGGCCAGCCCGCCAGCGAGAACTACTCCTTCATGGTCTACGTCTCCGGTTGCACCGGTTCCCTGATCAAGGCCAACTGGGCGGTCACCGCCAAACACTGCCCGACACCCTCTTCGGTACGGGTGGGAAGCGTCAACCGGAGCAGCGGCGGCACTGTCGTCTCCGTCGTCCGGGCCGTCAACCACCCCCGGATCGACGTCAAGCTGCTCCAGCTCGGATCCTCGGTGACCTACGCGCCGGCGCCGATCCCGACGGCGTCCGGCGCGGTCGGCACCGCCACCCGGATCATCGGCTGGGGGCAGACCTGCCCGCAGCGCGGCTGCGGCTCCACCCCGCTCGTCGCCAACGAGCTGAACACGTCGATCGTGGCGGACAGCCGGTGCTCCGGCATCAACGCCGCGTACGAGATCTGCACCAACAACACCAACGGCAACGCCGGCGCCTGCTACGGCGACTCCGGTGGGCCGCAGGTGCGTCAGGTCAGCGGCCGCTGGGCACTGATCGGCGTGACCAGCCGGGCCGGCAACAACAGCTCGGTCTGCGCCACCGCGCCGTCCATCTACGGTGACCTGCCGTCCATCCGTACCTGGGTGAACACGCAGGTCGGCGGGCTTCCCGCCTGAGCCTGCGGCGAACCGGGCCGGTGCGGCAGACCGCGCCGGCCCGGTGCCGATACGCTGCCGTTCATGGCACTCCTGCACAAGGCAACGATCACCCCGTCGAAACTCGAGTTGCTCACCGCCTGGCTGCCCGGCCGGCCCTGGCAGGACGGGCCGATCGGTGCGGACCTGACCCGGGTGGCCGGCGCCCGCTTCGACGACCCGGACGGTGCGGTCGGCATCGAGACCCTGCTGGTCCGCTCCGGCGACGGGCCCGTCCTGCACGTGCCGCTGACCTACCGCGGCGCCCCCCTGGACGGCGCCGAGAAGCACCTGATCGGCACCTGCGAGCACTCGGTCCTCGGCACCCGCTGGGTCTACGACGCCACCGGCGACCCGGTCTACGTCGCCGCGCTGGTCGAGGTGATCCGCTCGGGCGGCGGCGCGGCCGTCGAGGAGATCGAGGTCGACGGCGGTCGGGTCACCCGGGAGACCGACCTCACGCTGACCGGCAGCGGCGCCCAGGTCCCGCCGGCCGGCCCGATCACCGGGCACACCGACGGCGACCCCACTGTGATCACCACGGGCCCGCTCACCCTGCACGTGAACCGGCTCCCGCTGATCGTCGTGGACCCGACCGACGACGGCGTGCTGACCGCGTGCTGGAGCGGTCAGGAGACCCCGGTGGTTCTGGCCCACCTCACCACTCACCCGGCGTGACCAGCCCGTACCCGTAGCCCCGGGGTCTCGCCGATCTTGGCGAATTGCCAGCCGTATGTGTGCAGCTCGCCAAGATCGCTAGCGGGAAGCCCCTGGGCGCGGCGCGGGAGCGGGCGGGGAACGGGCAGGGCGGCTAAAGGGCCTCGTCGGCTTTGCGGGCGGCGATCAGGACCGGGTCCCAGACGGGGGCGTAGGGCGGCGCGTAACCCAGGTCGAGCGCCGTCATCTCGGTCACCGTCATCCGGTTCCACACGGCCACCGCGAACGCGTCGATCCGCTTGGCCGCCTCGGCCTTGCCGACGATCTGGGCGCCGAGCAGCAGGCCGCTGTCCTTCTCCGCGATCACTTTCACGGTCATCGGGACGGCGCCGGGCATGTAGCCGGCCCGGTTCGTCGATTCCACCGTGGCGGTCACGTATCGGAAACCGGCGGCTTCCGCCTCCTTCGAGGACAGCCCGGTGCGGGCCACCTCCAGGTCGCAGATCTTGGTGATGCCGGTGCCGACGATGCCGGGGAACGTGGCGTACCCGCCACCGAGGTTGATCCCGGCGACCCGGCCCTGCTTGTTCGCGTGCGTGCCGAGCGGGACGTGCACCTGGCGGCCGCTCACCCGGTTGAGCACCTGCGTGCAGTCACCGGCCGCCCAGACGCCCTCGACGGTCCCCCTCGGGCCGATCACCCGCTGGCGCAGGTCGGTGGCGAGGCCGCCGGTGACGCCGAGCGGGATGCCGGCCGCCTCGGCGAGCTTGGTGTTCGGGCGGACGCCGAGACCGAGGATCACCACGTCGGCGGGGATCGTCCCGGCGTCGGTGAGCACCGCTCGGATCTGATCCTTCTCGGTCTCGAGGGCCTTGACCGTCACGCCGGTACGCAGCTCGACGCCGAGGTTCTCGACGGACTTCGCGACGAGCGCGCCCATGTCCGGGTCGATGGTGGACATGGGCTGCGGTGACTGTTCGACCAATGTCACCTTGAGGTCGCGCCGGACCAGGGCCTCGGCCATCTCCACGCCGATGTACCCGGCGCCGATCACCACCGCCGTCCGCGGCCGCGTCCGCTCCAGCCACTCCTGCACGGCCGCGCCGTCGCCGAGCGTCTGCACGCCGAAGACGCCCG
This sequence comes from Actinoplanes sp. NPDC023936, assembly GCF_040639325.1. Taxonomy (NCBI): domain Bacteria; kingdom Bacillati; phylum Actinomycetota; class Actinomycetes; order Micromonosporales; family Micromonosporaceae; genus Actinoplanes; species Actinoplanes sp. NPDC023936. The sequence goes on from NZ_JBEZZR010000029.1 coordinate 21,989, forward strand.
CGATGTCACCGGCGGCCCAGGACGGACGGGTCGGCACCGCGCCGGCCGCGTAGACCAGTTCGTCGAACCCCTCGGTGAACTCCCGGTCCGCGGTCCGCACCGTCACCCGCCGCGCGGCCAGATCAATTCCGGTCACCTCATGGCCGGTGCGCACGTCGATGCCGCTGTCCTGGAAAGCCGCCGGGTCGCGGGCGATCAGCGCGTCCGGCCCGTCGACCATGCCGCCGACCCAGTACGGGATACCGCACGCCGAGTACGACGTGAAGTCCCCCCGCTCGAACGCGAGGATCTCCAGCTCGCCGGGTCCACGCCGTTTCCGGGCCTGCGACGCCGCCGACATCCCCGCCGCATCACCACCGATGACGATCAGTCGCACCGGTCCATTCTGCCCCGCGCCCGCGAGGCGGTACGCCGCCGGCGCTGTGTTACCGATGGATTTCCGGAAAGCTGCCGGTACCGGTTGCCTCTCGCATCAGCCGGGATCTATGGTGACCCCACCGCAACCAAACCCATCGTCCCCTCGCGCAGCGCCATCGTCGAAGCGCTTCGATGCCGGACGCCGGAAGCCTCAAGCCGACGCCGGAACCCGACACCCCGGCGAACCCCTCGAAGCGCCCTCTCGCCATGCCTTCCCACGACGGAGACCCTCATGCGAAAACGCGGCCTCGCCCTGCTCGCCGCAGCCCTGCTGGCAGTGCCCCTGGCACCCGGCCCCGCCCTGGCAGCCGATCCCCACTACCCCTTCCGCGATCCCGCCCTGCCGCTGGAGACCCGCGTCGACGACCTGGTCGGCCGGCTCACCCTCGACGAGAAGATCTCCCTGCTGCACCAGTACCAGCCCGCCATCCCACGGCTCGGTCTCGGCGTGTTCAAGTCCGGCACCGAGGCGCTGCACGGGGTGGCCTGGTCGAACAGTTACACCCAGAACGGCGCGAAGATCGACGCCACGGCCACCGTCTTCCCGCAGGCGGTCGGCCTGGCCAGCACCTGGGACCCGGAGCTGCTGCAACGGGTCGGCTCGGCGGTCGGCGACGAGCTGCGCGGCTTCCACGCGCAGGACCCGGTCGTCTGGGGACTCAACACCTGGGTGCCGGTCGTCAACCTGCTCCGCGACCCGCGCTGGGGACGCAACGAGGAGGGGTACTCCGAGGACCCGCTGCTGTCCGGCGCGGTAGCCACGGCGTACGGACAGGGCTTGCAAGGCCCCGACCCGGACCACCTCAAGACCGCGCCGACGGTGAAGCACTACGCCGCGTACAACAATGAGACGAAACGCGACGTGACCTCGTCGAACGTGCCGCAGCGGGTGCTCAACGAGTACGACCGGGCGCCCTTCAAGGCAGTTCTGCAGAACGAGGCCGCCACCGGCGTGATGGCTTCCTACAACCTGATCAACGGGCGGCCCGCGACCGTGGACCCGGACCTGGAGACGATCGTCCGGGACTGGTCCGACCGGCGCCTTTACAACGTCAGCGACGCCTGGGCGCCGACCAACCTGACCGGCTCGCAGGCGTATTTCGCGACCCAGGCGGAGGCGGACGCCGCGATCCTCAAGGCCGGCCTGGACAGTTTCACGGTCAACGACACGAACGCCGCGCCGACCGTGACCGCGATCAACGAGGCGCTCCAGCGGGGGCTGCTCACCGAGGCGGAGATCGACGAGTCGGTCGGCAACGCGCTGAGCATCCGTTTCCGGCTCGGCGAGTTCGACCCGGACGGCGGTCCGCACGCGGACATCACCCCGGACGTGATCGACAGCCCGGCGCACCGCGCCCTGGCCCGCGAGACCGCCGCCGAGGCCGCGGTGCTCCTGAAGAACGACGGCGCGCTGCCGATCGAGCCGGGCGGTGACGTCGCGGTGGTCGGCCCACTCGCCGACAAGCTTTACAGCGATTGGTACGGGGGACAGCTCCCGTACGAGGTGACGGTCCTCGACGGCATCCGGGAACGGGCGAAGACCGTCACCACGAGTGCCGGCGCCGACCGGATCGCGTTGAAGGAGGTCACGACCGGCCGTTACCTCACCGCCACCGGCGGCCCGGCCGGCCTCGGAACGACGACGGCCACCACGGCCGCCCAGTTCGACAGCGTGGACTGGGGCGACGGCGTGTCCACGCTGCGCAGCGTCGCCAACGGCAAGCTGCTCGGGTACAGCTGGGGGCCGTTCGTCACCGCGGAGGACGACCCGACCGGCTGGTACGTCCAGCAGCAGTTCAAGGTCGAGGAGCAGCCGGACGGCACGGTCGTGCTGCGTTACGCCGGTTACGAGACGCAGGAGTCCTGGTTCGGCGCGAACACCTATGTCACGGTGGGCGCCGACGGCAACCTCACCCTCGGCGCGGCGGACGCGGCGGGCGCGGCCCGGTTCGGCAAGACGGTGATCAAGGACGGCGTCCGGGAGGCCGCGGACGCGGCGCGGAGGAGCCGGACCGCGGTGGTCGTCGTGGGCACCGACCCGTTCGTCGCCGGCCGCGAGGCACACGACCGCACGTCGCTCGGCCTCGGCGCCCGGCAGGAAGACCTGATCAGAGCGGTCCGCAAGGCCAACCCGAACACCGTGGTGGTGCTGCAGAGCAGTTACCCCCAGTCGGTCACCTGGGCGCAGCGGCACGTGCCCGGCATCCTCTGGACCACCCATGCCGGCGCCGAGACCGGGCACGCGGTCGCCGACGTGCTTTACGGCGCGGTCAACCCGTCGGGCCGGCTCACCCAGACCTGGCCGCGCTCGGAGAGCCAGTTGCCGGCCGACCTCAACCAGTACGACATCATCAAGACCGAGCAGACCTATCTCTACAGCGACGAGAAGCCGCTCTATCCGTTCGGCCACGGTCTCTCGTACACCAAATTCCGGTATGGCACGCCATCGGTGAAGAACGGCCGGGTCAGCGTGACGGTCACCAACACCGGCGCCCGGGCCGGCGACGAGGTCGTTCAGCTTTACACCCATCAGCGGACCTCGCGCGACGTCACGCCGGAGAAGCAGCTGCGCGGTTTCCGGAAGGTGCACCTCGCGCCCGGCCGGTCGACGACGGTCACCCTGGAACTGGACCGGAACGATCTGGCCCGCTGGGACATCACCCGGCAGCGCTGGGTGGTCGAGAACTCGGTGCACGACATCCTCCTCGGCTCGTCGTCGAGCGACATCCGGGCGCGGGCCACGCTCGCGGTGCGGGGCGAGACGATCCCGGCACGATCCCTCACTGATAGGACGCGGGCGGAGACGTTCGACGATTACAGCGGCGTCCGGCTTCTTGACGAGACCAAGGAACGTGGCACTGTCGTGGGCGCGAGCGCGGCCGGCGACTGGATCGCGTTCGAGGACGCCGCGCTCCGCGGCGGGCGGACCCTCACGGTCCGTGCTTCCGGCGCCGGCGCCGTCGAGGTCCGGCTGGGTTCGCCCTCCGGGCGCCTGCTGGGCACGGCCAGGGTGAGTGACACCGGCGGCATGTACCGGTACGCGTCGACGACCGCGCCGCTGACCCCGGTGACCGGCCGTCACGACGTCTACCTGCTGCCCAGCCCGGGCTTGCGGCTCGCAACGTTCAGCATCAACTGACCCCCGACCCCGCGTGTGGATTTCAGGCGCGCTCCGCACCTGAACTCCGCACGCGGGGAGGGTCCAGCGCCTGCGTGTGGAACAGGGGCGCGCTCCGCACCTGAATTCCACACGCGGGGAGGGTCCAGCGCCTGCGTGTGGAACAGGGGCGCGTTTCGCACCTGAATTCCACACGGGGGGAGGGTCCAGCGCCTGCGTGTGGAACAGGGGCGCGCTCCGCACCTGAACTCCACACGCGGGGAGGGTCCAGCGCCTGCGTGTGGAACAGGGGCGCGCTCCGCACCCGAATTCCACACGCGGGGAGGGTCCAGCGCCTGCGTGTGGAACAGGGGCGCGCTCCGCACCTGAACTCCGCACGCGGGGAGGGTCCAGCGCCTGCGTGTGGAACAGGGGCGCGCTCCGCACCCGAACTCCACACGCGGGAATGGGCCGCGCTCCGCACCGGAAGTCCCTGCGCGGGGCGTATCAGTAGGATTCGACGAGGGGAGCGGTCTTGGGTAAAGACCGGGCGACTTGGGGAGGCGCAGTGCCGACGATCAACGACGTCGCCCGGGCAGCCGGGGTCTCGCCCAGCACGGTGTCGTACGTTCTGAGTGGCCGCCGCCCGATCTCGGCCGAGACCCGCGCCCGGGTCCAGGCCGCCATCGCCGAGCTCGGCTTCCACCCGCATGCCGGCGCCCGTGCGCTGGCCAGCAGCAAGACCAACGTGCTCGCGCTGGTAGCGCCGCTGCGGGTGGACGTCAACGTGCCGGTGATCATGCAGTTCGCTACGGCGGTGGTGACAGCGGCCCGCGCGCACAACCACGACGTGCTGCTGCTGACCAAGGACGAGGGCACCGCCGGGCTGGAACGCGTCGCGCACAGCACGATGGTGGACGCGTTGATACTGATGGATCTGGAACGCGACGACCTGCGGATTCCGGCGTTGCGCCGGCTCAAGCAGCCGTCGGTGCTGATCGGGCTGCCCGCCGACCACACCGGGATCGCCTGTGTGGACCTGGACTTCGCGGCGGCGGCCCGGCTGGCGCTGGAGCACCTGGCCGGGCACGGCCACCGGCGGATCGGCCTGGTCGGCCCGTCGCCGGCGGTCTACAAGCGGCAGACGACGTACGCGGACCGGTTCCTGAGCGGGTTCCTGGAGGCGTCGGCGACGCTGGATCTGCGCACTGTCACGCATCCCTGCGAGCCGGGCGCGGCCGGTGTCCGGGACGCGCTGGCCGACATCGACGCCCAGCTGCCGGACCTGACCGCGCTCGTGGTGCACAACGAGGAGGCGCTGCGCCCGCTCCTCGATCTGCTGCACGCGAGCGGCCGCCGGGTCCCGGAGGACATCTCGATCGTGGCGATCTGCCCGCAGGACGTGGCGGTCAGCATGCCGGTCGACCTCACATCGATCGACATCCCCGCTCACGACGTGGGCACGCTGGCCGTGGAGACCGCGATGCGGTTGCTCGACGGCCGCACGGTGGAGTACACACGCCTGCTCGCGCCCCGTCTCGTGGAGCGCCGGAGCTGCCGGGAAATCTCCCCGTCACACCGTTGACATGAATGGCGCTCGTTCCCTAGCGTCTCCCGCAAGGCCGTTGTCGAAGCGTTTCGACGCCTCGCCGTCGAAGCGCTTCGACAGCCTGCCGGAGACCCCGTGCCGGAACCCCGGAAACCCCTGAAACCCCGAAGACCCCCTGAAACCCGAGAACCCAGTCCCCCTGGGAGGACCCGTGTTCAGATCACGAGCCGCTGTCGCCCTGCTGCTCGCAACGTCCCTGACCCTGGCCGCGTGCGGCGGCGGCGGTGACGACGCGGACGAGGGCGCCGACGCGAAGACCCTGACCCTCTGGCACTACGAGGGTCCCACCAGCGCCATGGGGATCGCCTGGAACAAGGCGATCGAGATCTTCAAGTCCAGCCACCCCGGCGTCGAGGTGAAGTTCGAGGAGAAGGGCTTCGAGCAGATCCAGCAGAACGCCCAGATGATCCTCAACTCGGACAGCGCGCCGGACATCATGGAGTACAACAAGGGCAACGCGACCGCCGGCCTGCTCTCCAAGCAGGGCCTGCTCACCGACCTGAGTGAGGAGGCCACCTCGCGCGGGTGGGACAAGAAGCTCAGCCCGAGCCTGCAGACCACCGCCAAGTACGACGAAGACGGCATCATGGGCAGCGGCAACTTCTACGGCGTGCCCAATTACGGCGAGTACGTCATGGTCTATTACAACAAGGACCTGTTCGACAAGTACAAGCTCGCCGTGCCGACCACCCTGGACGAGTTCACCCAGGTGATGGACACGTTCGTTGAGAACAAGATGACCCCGCTCGCGGTCGGCGGCGCCGAGTACCCGGCCCAGCAGATCTTCTACGAGCTGGCGCTGGCCAAGTCGGACCGGGCGTTCGTCGACGACTACCAGCTCTACAAGAACACTGTCGACTTCAAGGGGCCGCAGCTCACCTACGGCGCGCAGACGTTCGCCGACTGGGTGAGCAAGGGGTACATCAGCAAGGACTCGGCCGGGATCAAGGCCGAGGACATGGGTGTCTCGTTCACCCAGGGCAAGTTCCCGATCCTGATCTCGGGCAGCTGGTGGTACGGCCGGTTCGGCGAGGAGATCAAGAACTTCGAGTGGGGCAGCTTCCTCTTCCCTGGCAACACCCTGCACCCGGGTTCGAGCGGCAACCTCTGGGTGGTGCCGGAGAAGAGCAAGGCCAAGGCCCTGGCGTACGACTTCATCGACATCACCATGTCGCCGGAGGTGCAGGCCCTGCTCGGCAACTCGGGCGGTGTCCCGGTCGCGGCCGACCCGTCGCAGATCACCGATCCGAAGAACAGGGAACTGGTCGAGACGTTCAACAAGATCTCGACCGGCGACGGTCTCGCGTTCTACCCGGACTGGCCGGCGCCCGGCTACTACGACGTGCTCGTCGCCGGTGTGCAGGGCCTGATCAACGGCTCGAAGACGCCCGACGCGTTCCTCGACGAGATCGCCAAGCCGTACCAGGAGAACCTGGCTGACCTGGGCAAATGAGTGAGTCGCGGGCGGTGGGTGACCACCGCCCGCCTCGCGGAAGGAACGGCCATGCAACGGAATCGCGGCTACGCGATCTACCTGATCCCCGGCGTGATCGCCTCGCTCGCGGTGATCGTCGTGCCGCTGGTCATGACGGTCTATGTCAGCTTCACCAAGTGGACCGGTGTGGGCAGTCCCCGCTGGGTCGGCTTCGACAACTACACCCGGCTCTTCTCGGACACCCTGTTCTGGCAGTCGTTCGGGCACATCGCGCTGCTCATCCTCGCCATGGCAGTGGTGCCCACGCTGCTCGGGCTCTTCCTCGCGGCGGTGCTCTTCGACTACGTCGCGAAGCACTTCGGTGACCGCTGGGCCGGCGCCCTGCGCTCCGGTTACTACCTGCCGCAGGTGCTGCCGGTCGCGGTGACCGGCATCGTCTGGGGCTGGATCCTGCACCCGGATTACGGCGCCCTCAACAAGATCTTCGAGTCGATCGGCCTGGGCGGGCTCACCCGCAACTGGCTCGGCGACCCGGACTACGCGCTCTACAGCGTGATGGCCGTGATGATCTGGTTCCAGCTCGGCTACCCGATCGTCATGTTCATGTCCGGCCTGTCGCGGATCAACCCGGAGCTCTACGAGGCGGCCGATCTGGACGGCGCGAGCTGGTGGCAGCGCTTCCGCCGGATCACCGTCTACATGATCCGGCCCGAGTTCTACGTCGTCATGATCACGACGACGATCGCGGCCCTGAAGATCTTCGGGCAGGTCTTCGTGCTGACCCGGGGCGGCCCGAGCAACGCGACACTGGTCCCGTCCTACTTCGCCTACAAGAACTTCTTCGAGAAAGCCCAGGTCGGGTACGGGTCGGCGATCTCCACGGTGCTGACCGTGCTGATCATCGTGCTCGCGTTCGTCTTCCTGCGGCTCCAGCACAGGGCGGAGGAGTCGAAGTGACTGTCGTTGCCACGCCGGCTGACACCCGTACCATCGAGAAGGGGTCGCCGAAGGCGGCCAAGCACCGCAACCCGGTGCGATTCGGCGTGCTCGCCGCCCTCGTGGTCCTGCTCCTGCTCATGGTCGGACCGCTCCTCGTGGTGGCGATCAACGCGGTGAAGAGCCCGGCGGAATACGCCGGAAGCGGGCCGCTGTCGATTCCGACCCACCTCTACTGGGACGGCGTCGTCGACTTCTGGAACCGGGTCAATTTCGGTCAGAAGCTCTGGAACAGCTTCATCACCAGCCTGACCGTCGCGGTCCTCGGCGTGGTGCTGAGCATCCTGAACGCCTACGCCCTCGGTATCGGCCGGGTGAAGGGCCGCGTCTGGTTCCTGGTGTTCTTCCTGGTCGCGAACCTGCTGCCGCAGGAGGTCCTGGTCTACCCGCTGTACTACATCGGGAAGGAGATCGGCCTCTACGACAACCTCATCTCGATCATCATCATCTTCACGGTGATCCAGAGCGCGTTCGGAACCTACCTGCTCACCTCGGTCTACTCGGAGTTCCCGCGCGAGCTGCTGGAAGCCGCATCGATCGACGGCGCCGGCCGGTGGCGGACGCTGTGGCGGGTCGTCGTCCCGGTCAGCCGGCCGACCCTCGCGGTGCTCTTCACGTTCTTCTTCATCTGGACGTGGAACGAGTTCTTCCTGCCGCTGATCTTCCTGATCTCCAACGACAACCAGACCGTCCCGGTCGCGCTCGGCGTGCTCCAGGGCGACCGGATGATGGACGCCACCACGACCAGCGCCTCCGCGCTGATCGGCATCCTGCCCGCGATGCTCTTCTTCCTCCTCTTCCAGCGGACCCTCACGCGCGGCATCGCCGCCGGCGCCATCAAATGATCGTTTGCAAAGGACACGCATGAAGTTCACCGACGGCTATTGGCGCAAGCGGGACGGCCTGACCGTGCTGCACCCCGCGCACTACCTGGACAGCTCGGCCGCTCCGGACTCGCTCACCGTCTATGCCGCGGTCAGGCCGGTCCGGCAGCGCGGTGACACCCTGAACGCGCCGCTGATCACTGTCACGCTCACCGCGCCGGCGCCGGACGTCATCCGGGTGACCATCGACCACTTCCAGGGCGGCGTGGAGAAATATCCGAATTTTTCGGTGGAATCGTCTCCGGTCGACCCGGCTGTCGACGCTGTCTCGCTCACCTCGGGCGCCCTGACCGCCCGGTTCCGGGACGGCGAGGAGTGGGGACTCGACTTCCTGGCCGACGGCAAACGGATCACCGGCAGCGGCTGGAAGGGCATGGGCGTCGTCGACACCGCCGACGGCCGTTCCTACGTCCACGAGCAGCTGGACCTCGGCGTGGGGGAGACCGTCTACGGGCTCGGCGAGCGCTTCGGGCCGCTGGTCAAGAACGGTCAGAGCATCGACGTCTGGAACGAGGACGGCGGCACCAGCAGCGAGCAGGCGTACAAGAACGTCCCGTTCTACTTCACCACCGGCGGCTACGGCGTCCTCGTCGACCACCCCGGCAAGGTCTCCTTCGAGGTCGCCTCGGAGATGGTGTCCCGCACCCAGTTCAGCGTCGCCGGGCAGAGCCTGTCGTACCTGGTCATCCACGGGCCGACGCCGGCCGACGTGATCCGCAAGTACACCGCGCTGACCGGCCGCCCCGCGCTGCCGCCGGCCTGGTCGTTCGGGCTCTGGCTGAGCACGTCGTTCACCACCTCGTACGACGAGGACACGGTGAACAAGTTCATCGACGGGATGGCCGAGCGCGACCTGCCGCTGAGCGTGTTCCACTTCGACACGTTCTGGATGCGCGAGTTCTCCTGGTGCGACTTCGAGTGGGACACCCGGACCTTCCCGGACCCGCCGGGCATGCTCAAGCGGCTGGCCGGCCGGGGGCTCAAGGTGTGCCTCTGGATCAACCCGTACATCGCGCAGCGGTCCCCGCTGTTCGCCGAGGCCCGGTCGCGGGGCTTCCTGGTGCGGCGTGCCAACGGTGACGTGTTCCAGTGGGACCTGTGGCAGGCCGGGATGGGCCTGGTCGACTTCACCAATCCGGCGGCGTGCGCGTGGTACGCCGACAAGCTCCGGAATCTCGCTCATATGGGCGTCGACGCCTTCAAATCCGACTTCGGGGAGCGCGTCCCCACCGATGTGGTGTGGCACGACGGCTCCGACCCGGAACGGATGCACAACTACTACACCCAGCTCTACAACAAGGTCGTCTTCGACGTGCTCCGGGAGGTCAAGGGCGAGGGTGAAGCGGTGCTCTTCGCCCGCTCGGCCACGGTCGGCGGCCAGCAGTTCCCGGTGCACTGGGGCGGCGACAACTCCAGCACCTACGAGTCGATGGCGGAGAGCCTGCGCGGCGGCCTTTCGCTGATGTCGTCCGGGTTCGGTTTCTGGAGCCACGACATCGGCGGCTTCGAGGGCATGCCGGATCCGGCGGTGTTCAAGCGGTGGATCGCGTTCGGTCTGCTGTCCTCGCACAGCCGGTTGCACGGCAGCACCTCGTACCGGGTGCCGTGGAACTTCGACGAGGAGTCGTCGGACGTCCTGCGGACCTTCACGCACCTGAAGTACAGCCTCATGCCGTACCTGTTCACCGCGGCCCGCGAGGCGCACGAGACCGGCCTGCCGGTGATGCGCCCGATGGTCCTCGGGTTCCCGGACGACCCGGCCACCGCCTACCTCGACCGTCAATATCTGCTCGGCCCCGACCTGCTGGTCGCCCCGGTCTTCAGCACGTCCGGCGAGGTCCGCTACTACGTCCCGGCCGGCCGCTGGACCAGCCTCCGCACCGGCGAGGTCGTCGAAGGCCCGCGCTGGGTCACCGAGACACACGGGTTCGACAGCGTCCCCCTGCTGGTCCGCCCCGGCGCGGTCATCCCGATCGGCGCCCGCGTCGACCGTCCCGACTACGACTACCGCGACGGCGTGACACTGCGGCTCTTCGAGCCAATTGCCGAGGGTACGGGGTCAGTCGCGGTACCCGGCCCGGAAGGAGCGACCACCACCTTCACCATCACGGGGCAAAGCAGAACACTGACGATCACCCGCTCCGGAGCAGCCCTGCCCTGGAACGTGCAGCTGGGTTCCACGGTCACGGAGATCCCCGCTGACCAGGACACCTGCACCCTCACCACCGAGTGACAGCCCCACGACCGGCGGCGCCCCGAGACGCCGCCGGTCGTCGCGGGGACCGGTGCTCGGGGGAGCCACCGCTCGCCCGGCCCTCGGCCCCGGCCCCTCGGCGCCCCCGGCCCCTCGGCCCCCGGCCCCTCGGCCCTCGGCCCCGGCCCCTCGGCCCTCGGCCCCTCGGCCCCTCGGCCCCCTGGCCCCCGGCCCCCCCGCGAACCGTCCACGATCGGCCGAGTGAGCACGGGTGAGGGCACACGCAACAGGTCCGTGTGTCCTCACCCGTGCCAGGGCAAAGACGTCGGCACACGGACGGCTACCGTCCGACCTGACCCGCGCCGATCCACGTTTGCGTGCGCCCTGATCCGCGCCGGTCCACGCTTGCGTGCGCCCTGATCCGCGCCGGTCCACGCTGCGTGCGACCTGGTCTACGCCGGTCCACGCTGCGTGCGGCCTCGCCCACGCCGATCCGCGCTGCGTGCGTCCTGATCCACGCCTGCGCGGGCTTGCGTGTGTTTCCGCCTGCAGCGACACGCGATTCGCGCGTCGCCACGGATGCCGGCATCCGGGGTGGCGGCGGGGCGGTCCCGCCGTCACGGAGGGGAGTGGTCTGTCGCGCTCGGGTCGGCCCAGAGGGCGTTCAGGCGGGGGACGAGGTCGGGCCGCTGGCGGGCGACGCGGGTGATCAGGTCGTCGAGCGCTTCGCGGCTGCGGACCTCCGGCACGGTGGGGACCGGCAGACCCAGCTCATGCAGGCGGCACAGGGCATCGGCGGCCAGCACGGCGTCGAGAGTGGCGGGGGCCGCGCGGAAGTAGAGCCGGACGAGGCTGGACAGTTCCTCGTCGGCCTCGCGGCTGCCCCGGCCGAGGAACGCGAGCGCACAGCGGCAGATCTCCGGCGCCAGGCTCACCGTCTCCCGGAACGGCGCCAGCACCCGCACGGCCAGCTCCGGTTTCACCTGGCGGTCGACGGTGAGGCGTTCGAGCAGCATGGCGCCGAACCGGGGCTCCTTCTTCGCGGCCCGGGCGGCGTACATCAGGTAGGTGCCTTTCGATGGGCTCACCCACAACCGGTGCAGCAACAGGGCGAGCGACTCGGCGGGTTCGCCGGGCACCCGGTAGAAGCCGCCGACGCTCCCCGGCAGGGTCTCGAACACGGGCGCCATGGCATGGTGCATGACGTCGGCGCCGGGGTCGCACTGCAGGTAGGCGCCGCGGCGCAGGAACTCCTCGCGGTACTCCAGGTATCCGCTGGCGTTGTCGGCCTCGAAGTCGAAGGTCCATTTCAGGTCGATCTCCTGCGGTGCCCACTCGGCCTGGAGAGTCAGCCGCACATCCCGGTCGTCACCGGTGCGCAGACGTTCCAGCAGCAGCGTGAGAACCAGCGTGTTCCATCCGTCGGTGGACAGCTGGGAGCGCCACAGCAGGACCAGGCGGTGCCACGCCTCGACGGGGGCCGACGTCCCGAACAGCTCGCTCGCCCGGGCCTCTCCGGCCGAGGTGAGGATCAGGAGCAGAAGGTTGGCGCGGTACGCGGCGTACCGGGCCGGCTCGCCCAGGGACTGCGGCCGGTACTCGGCGAACCGCGGCCCGGGCGTGGTGTGGTGGACGCCGCGGAACAGGCGGATCAGCAGGTCGGGGAGGGGACCGGGCCGGGCGGGCACCAGCATCTCGGACAGGAAGTCCAGGATCGGCGCGCGGATGCTGAGCGGCTGGAACGAAAGCAGCGCCCGCAGCAGGTCGTCCTCGGCCTGGCCGCCGTCGAACGACAGCGTCGACGCCTGCTCCTTCGCGGCCATGTCGCGCAGCACCTGGACGGTCAGACGGGCTACCAGGAATTCGCCGAAGGTGGCGTGCAGGAACTCGTACGTCTGCAATCGGGTCTCGTCGCGCCCGGCCCGCGCCTGATGGATGAAGAAGAACCGGCCGAGCGTCAGCTCGGCGGCGCTCAGCGCGACACGCAGCCCGGTGTCCGGCGCGGGCCGCGCCGGGCCGCAGATGGGCAGCGCCGTGAGGTCCGCCTCCAGATCGCTCTCGGTCACCCATTGAGCGGCACGGTTGAACATCGCGAACGCGACCACGGACAGGCGGCGCAGCTCGTTCTCGACGGCGGCGGTCAGGTCCCGGTCCGGCAGCCCAGGGCGGAGTTTGGCGATCTCGCGAACGGCGAAGCTGCGGAGCAGTTGCTCGTAGAGTTCGTGGGCGCGCAGGTCGCCGCCCCGGCGCTGCAGGGCGTTGCCGTCCGCGTCGTAGAGGGCCAGCATCAGCAGCAACAGCGGCTGCTCGGCGAGGGCGCGGTGGGCCAGGGCGGTCGCCGCGCTCAGGGGTGTGATCCGCCGGGCGGCGAAGTTGCCGGCGTTGACGGTGTTCCAGATGCTCAGCCAGGTGGTGACCTGCTGGTCGTCGAACGGCTCCAGGCGCAGCGCGACGGTTCCGGCCGGGGGACGGGCCCGGTCGGCGACAGCGGTCCGGCTGGTCACGACGATCGCGACCGGACGGTGCTGTTCGGCCTCGCGACGCTGGAACATGGCGATCCGGTTCAGGTAGTCGGTCTGGCTCACCCCGGCGGCCTGCAGCAGCTCGTCGAAACCGTCCAGCAGGATCACCGGCATGGCGTCGCCGGCGCTGCGGGACAGGGCGGGCCATTCGACGCGTTCTCCGGTGGCCTGGCGTATCCCGTACTCAATCTGGGTTTGCAGGTCTTCGGTGGCCGGGGTGTCCCGCAGCACGACCCGGATCGGCAGGAAGTCGGCGGCCGGCAGGCGGGCGGCGAGCACCTTGGTGAGCACCGACTTGCCGGACCCCGGCTGGCCGAGGACGAGCAGGGGAGCGCGGATCGCGTGTGGATTGGTGAGGTGGCCGATCAGGAAGTCCGGCAGGTCGTCCCGGATCGGGACGCCGTCCCACCAGGACTCGTCGCTGACCCGGGTGGAGGGCTGCACGTCGGCCACCCGGTAGCGGTGCGGGAGATAGGCGTCCTCCAGCCAGGGCACGTCGAGTCCCTCGGGTATGTCGCCGGACTCCACCACCGGCCGGCGCAGCTCCGCTCTTCTCGATGGCGGTGACGACCTTGCTGTCCGTGCCGCCGAGCAGCCGGACGGCGTCCAGATAACTGAGGGACCGCGACATCGCTCCATTCTGGCGGCGTTCTGCTAAGTTACCCGCAGGTAACTTCAAGGGAGGGTCAACCATGACCACGCTGGAGCGACACGGCGACGTCTTCGTCCTCGACCTCGGGGGCAGCGAGAACCGATTCCACCCCGACTGGATCGCCGCGGTGAACGGCCATCTCGACGAGGTGACGAAGGCGGACAGCCCGGCGGCGCTTGTCACCACCGCGACCGGCAAGTTCTTCTCGAACGGCCTCGACCTGGACTGGCTCGGCGCCAGCGGCGCGGACTTCGGTGACTACGTGGCCGACGTGCACGCGCTCTTCGCCCGGGTGCTCGCGCTGCCGGTGATCACCGTGGCGGCGCTGCAGGGACACACGTTCGCGGCCGGCGCGATGCTGTCGCTGGCCCACGACTTCCGGGTGATGCGCGCCGACCGTGGTTTCTGGTGCCTGCCGGAGGTGGACATCGAGATCCCGTTCAGCCGGGGCATGTCGGCGCTGATCCAGGCCCGGCTCACGCCGCAGACCGCGCACGAGGCGATGACCACGGGCCGTCGGTACGGCGGCGCCGACGCCCAGGCGGCCGGCATCGTGGACCGGGCGGTCGGTGAGGAGGCGGTCCGGGCCACGGCGATCGAGATCGCCACGGCCAACGCGGCGAAGGCCGGTCAGACCCTTTCCACGATCAAGGAGCGGATGTACGCGTCAGCGCTGGCCACCCTCCGCGACCGGGAGAACGCCCTCACCTGAGCGGCCAGCGCCGACGGCCGACCGGGAGACCCGCTCACCTGAGCGGTCAGCGCTGGTAGGCGTCGGGGACGCCGTCCGCGTCGTCGTCGGCCGCCTCCTGCTCGCACAACCGGCGGTAGTGCCGGTTGCGCACGCGCAGGAGGACGGCCGCCAGCAGCACCGCGAGCAGCGAACCGGCGAGCACCCCGATCTTCGCTTCCTCGTCGAGCGGCGTGCCGGAGCCGTAGGCGAGCTCGCTCACCAGCAGCGACACGGTGAAGCCGACGCCGCCGAGCAGGCCCAGCCCGAGCACGTCCCACCAGCTCAGCCCCTCGGCCAGTTGGGCCCGGGTGAAGCGCTGCACCAGCCAGGTCGAGCCGAGGATGCCGAGCGGCTTGCCGATCACCAGGCCGAGGACCGCGGCGAGCGTGACGGCCGCGCCCAGGCCGGCCCCGCCGCCGACCGTGACGCCGGCCGCGAAGAACGCGAAGATCGGGACGGCGAACCCGGCCGAGATCGGCCGCCACCGGTGCTCGAAGCGGTGTGCCAGGTCGACGCCGCCCCGGCCGCGCACCGGCACGGTGAAGGCGAGCAGCACGCCGGCGACGGTGGCGTGCACCCCGGACGCGTGCACCAGCACCCAGGCGGCCAGGGCGAGCGGCATGACCAGCCACCAGCGGGTCACCCCGCGCTGCACGAGCACGCCGAACGCGGCGATCACCACGAACGCCAGCAGCAGCGGCAGCGGGTGCAGCCCGGCGGTGTAGACGATCGCGATGATCAGGATGGCGAACAGGTCGTCGACGACGGCGAGGGTGAGCAGGAACGTGCGCAGCGCGCCGGGCAGGTGGGTGCCGATCACCCCGAGCGCGGCCAGCGCGAACGCGATGTCGGTGGCGGTCGGCACCGCCCAGCCTTCCATGCCGTCGCCGCCGCGGGCGCCGATCACCGCGAGATAGATCAGCGCGGGCACGATCATGCCGCCGATCGCGGCCGCCACCGGCAGCGCGGCCCGGCGCGGATCCCGCAGGTCACCGGCGACGAACTCGTGCTTCAACTCCAGCCCGGCGACGAAGAAGAAGATCGCCAGCAGCCCGTCCGCGGCCCAGGCGGCCAGGGAAAGATTGAGGTGCAAAGCCTCCGGGCCGACCCGGAACGCCGCCAGATCCTGGTAGAAGTCTTTCCATGGGGAGTTCGCCCAGGCCAGAGCCAGCACGGTCGCGCCGAGCAGCAGCACGCCACCGACGGTCTCGGCACGCAGGACCTCGGCGATGCGGCGAGCCTCGGCCCAGGTGCCGAGCGAGAGCAGGCGGTTCGGTGCCGGCATGGGAAGACCTCCATCGGGTACGGCGGAGCGCATTGCCGACCAGGCTTCCCGGCACACCTGGCTCTTACTTTACGAGACAGTCATCTTGCCGCCGACGCTTCCGGTCCGAGTCGGTGGGTAACGTGCCCTTCAGAGGAGGGACCAAAGACCCATGCTGAGTAGATCTTGGACAGATACGTTGATCGTGACAAGTCAGGACTCTGGCGACATCATTCGAGAGGAATGACCGTGACCGCCGTTTCGGAGAACCGAGCCAGCGCGCTCGACCATGACGAACTCGTGCGCAAGCTGGCGGCACCTGACGATAGCGAGGTCGCGGGCCTCGACGCCTGGTGGCGGGCGAACAACTATCTGACCATCGGTCAGATCTATCTTCAGGGCAATCCGCTGCTGAAGGAGCCGCTCGCCACCGAGCACATCAAGCCCCGCCTGCTCGGGCACTGGGGGACCAGCCCCGGGCTCTCGTTCATCTACGCCCACGTCTCCCGTCTGATCAAGATGACCGGTCAGCAGGCGATCTACCTCGCCGGACCGGGCCACGGCGGGCCCGCCCTGGTCGCCGCCGGCTACCTGGAAGGCACGTACTCCGAGGTCTACCCGAAGGTGGGCCAGGACGAGGCCGGCCTGCTGCGCCTGTTCCGCCAGTTCTCCAGCCCCGGTGGCATCCCCTCGCACGTGTCGGTGACCACCCCCGGCTCGATCCACGAGGGCGGCGAGCTCGGTTACGTGCTCGTCCACGCGTTCGGCTCGGTGATGGACAACCCCGACCTGCTCAGCATCGCCGTGGTCGGCGACGGCGAGGCCGAGACCGGTCCGCTCGAGGGCTCCTGGAAGGGCATCTCGTTCATCAACCCGGCGCACGACGGCGCGGTGCTGCCGATCCTGCACCTCAACGGTGCCAAGATCGCCGGCCCCACCGTGCTGGCCCGCAAGGACCCGGCCGAGGTCCGCAAACTTCTTGAGGGCCATGGGTACGAGGTCATCGAGGTGGGCGGGGACGACCTGCCCGGCATGCACCACCGGTTCGCGCAGGCGCTCGCCGAGGCCTGGGGCAAGATCCGCGCGATCCAGAACGCGGCACGTGGCGGCGACTGGGACGGCAAGCGCCCGCACTGGCCGCTGATCATCATGCGCACGCCGAAGGGCTGGACCGGACCCGAGAAGATCGACGGCATCACCGTGACCGGCACCTGGCGGTCGCACCAGGTTCCGCTCTCCGGTGTGCGGGACAACGCGGATCACCTCCGGGAACTGGAGACGTGGCTCCGCTCGTACCGTCCGGAGGAGCTTTTCGATTCCTCCGGCGCACCGGTGCAGCTGATCAAGGATCTGGCGCCCGACGGCGACCTGCGGATGAGCGCCAGCCCGCACGCGAACGGCGGCGTGCTCACCCGTGACCTGGACCTGCCGGACTTCCGCGACTACGCGGTCGACGTGAAACGGCCGGCACAGGGCCGCGCCGAGTCGACCCGCAAGCTCGGCGAGATGATGCGCGACATCTACACGCGCAACGGCGACCGGTTCCGGCTGTTCTGCCCGGACGAGACGAACAGCAACCGGCTCGGCGCGGTCTTCGAGGTCTCCGACCGTGGTTTCATGGAGTCGGTCACCGGTGACGACGTGAAGATCAGCAACGAGGGCCGGGTCATGGAGGTGCTCTCCGAGCACAACTGCCACGGCTGGCTGGAGGGCTACAACCTCACCGGGCGGCACGGCATGTTCGCCACGTACGAGGCGTTCGCCATGGTCAGCGCCTCCCAGACGATCCAGCACGGCAAGTGGCTGCAGGAGGCCTCGCACCTGCCCTGGCGGGCCAAGGTGCCGAGCCTGAACATCCTGCTCACCTCCACGGCCTGGCGCAACGACCACAACGGCTTCTCGCACCAAGGCCCCGGCCTGATCCAGAACGTGCTGACCCAGCGCGGCGACGTGGCCCGGGTCTACCTGCCGCCGGACGCGAACACGCTGCTCTCGGTCGCCGACCACTGCTTCCGGTCCCGCTCGTACATCAACCTGATCGTGATCGACAAGCAGCCCCAGTTGCAGTGGCTCGACATGGACGCGGCGATCGAGCACTGCCGCCGGGGCGCCGGGGTCTGGGAATGGGCCGGCACCGACGACGGCACCAGCGACCCGGACATCGTCCTGGCCTGCGCCGGCGACGTCGTGACGATGGAGACCGTCGCGGCCGCGCAGATCCTCAAGGAGAGGCTGCCCCGGCTCAACGTTCGTGTGGTCAACGTGGTCGACCTGATGACGCTGTCCCGGCCCAAGGATCACCCGCACGGGATGAGCGAAACGCTCTTCCGGGAGCTCTTCACCGATCACGTCGACGTGGTGTTCTCGTTCCACGGATACCCGGGCGCCATTCACCAGCTGGTGCACGGCCGGCCGGACGCCGACCGGTTCCGGGTGCGCGGCTTCATCGAGCAGGGCACCACGACCACCCCGTTCGACATGACCGTCCGCAACCGCGCGTCCCGCTACCACCTGGTGATGGACGCGATCAACAACGCCCGGCGCCTGCCGACCGGGGCCACCGAGCTCAAGGCCTGGTGCGAGTCGCAGTTGGAGCGCCACGATCGGTACGTCGTGGAGCACCTGGAGGACATGCCCGAGGTGCGTGACTGGTCGCTCGAGGACTGGGCCGAGAGCTGATCCGTTGATCTTGTGAAGTGGGATATTCCACTCCGGAGTGCGCGACTCTGCGCGTTTCCGGGGTGGAATTCTCACATTCACGCGCGTAAGCGCACCTGCTCTCCTATGAATCTTTTGCAATGACGTGTCTCACCCTTTTAATCAACGGCCGGGTTACGCGAAAGTGAGGGGAGCACAACACCCGTCGCTCGACGATGAGGAAGGGGACCCCTCTATGGCCGCCACGCTGAGCCCTTGGCCGACGACCCGGCAGGGCGCGAAGGACCACGCGGTTATCACACTGCAGTTCCTGTTGCTGGCCCACGGTCACACCGTCACGGTGGACGGTGTATTCGGCGCGCAGACCGGTGACGCGGTACGCGCCTTCCAGTGGGCGAAGAGCCTTCCCGACAACGGTGTGGTCTGCCCGGCGACGTGGGAGGCACTGATCGTCGAGGTGCGGCCGGGCGCGCAGGGAAGCGCGGTCCGCGGGTTGCAGCGGGAATTCGCGACCGAGGTGGACGGGGTCTACGGCCCGGAGACCGAGAAGGCGGTCCGGGAGTTCCAGCAGAGCGCGGCGATTCCCGCTGACGGGGTGGTCGGGGCCAGGACGTGGCGGGCGTTGGTCACCGGAGTGAACACCGCCGGACTCCAGCAGGCCGCCTGACCCGCCGCCCTCCTCACCGGAGTTTCCCACGGCGGTGGCGCGGCGCGGCGGGCGGTGACGGTTCGGTGGCGGGCTACCGGTCGGGGCGGCGCGACGCCAGCGCCGCCACCGGGTCGAAGCCGAACGGCAGCTCCAACCGGTGCGACTCCATCAGCGCGCGATCCGACAGCAGCTCCACCGTCGGGCCGTCGGCCACCAGGCGGCCGTCGTCGAGGATCACCGAGCGGGGGCACAGCTCCAGCGCGTACGGCAGGTCGTGGGTCACCATCAGCACCGTGACCGGCAGCGATTCCAGGATCTCGGCCAGTTCGCGGCGGCTGGCCGGGTCGAGGTTGGACGACGGCTCGTCGAGGACCAGGATCTCGGGGCGCATCGCGAGGACCGTGGCGACCGCGACGCGGCGGCGCTGGCCGAACGACAGGTGGTGCGGCACCTGGTCGCGGTGCGCGGACATGCCCACCGCCGCCAGGGCCTCGTCGACACGATCGTCGAGTTCGGTACCCCGTACCCCCATGTTCGCCGGACCGAAAGCGACGTCCTCCGCGACCGTGGGCATGAAGAGCTGATCGTCCGGATCCTGGAAGACGACGCCGACCCGGCGGCGGATCTCGGCGATCGCGGCGCGGTCGCCGGGCGTGACCGGCAGTCCGGAGACCTCCACGCGCCCGGCCCCGCCGTGCAGGATGCCGTTGAGGTGCAGGACCAGCGTGGTCTTGCCGGCGCCGTTCGGCCCGAGCAGCGCGACCCGCTCGCCCGGCGCCAGGGTCAGATCAACCCCGCGCAGCGCTTCGCGCCCATCAGGGTACGAGAAATGCAGTCCCGTGATCCGCAGAGCGTCCATGTCGATCATGTTAGGACCAGGCCGGCGACGGCGATTCCGGCGGCGGCGACGGGGAGGGTGGCGCTGACCGCCCACTCTCGCAAAACCGCGGGCGCTCCGGTGGTCTGCGGCAGGCGGCCGGTGTACCCGCGCGACAGCATCGCCAGATAGACCCGTTCGCCGCGCTCGTAGGAGCGCAGGAACAGCGCGCCGACGCCGACCGCGAACGCCTTGGCCTGCCAGAGGAAGCGCGGGTCGTAGCCGCGGGAGAGCCGGGCGATCCGCATCCGGCGCGCGTCGTCGGCGAGCACGTCGATGTAGCGCAGCATGAACGTCATGATCTGGGTGAAGATCGGCGGGGTGCGCAGCCGGTCCAGGCCGATGACCAGGTCGCGCATCGTGGTGGTGGCGGCGAGCAGCAGGGAGGCGAGGACGCCGAGGGTGCCCTTCGCGAAGATGTTCCACGCGCCGTAGAGGCCGTCGACCGAGAGCGACAGGCCGTGCCAGTCGACCCGCTCGCCGTGCCCGGCCAGCGGCAGCGCGATCGCGAGCAGCACGAACGGCAGTTCGATGGTGGCACGCTTGGCGAGCCAGAGGGCGGGCACCCGGGCCAGGACCGCGACCGCGGCGATCAGCAGCGCGTAACCGCCGAACGCCGCGAACTCGGTGCGCGGGGTGACCACCACGACCACGGTGAACAGGACCACCGCGACGATCTTGACTTCGGGTGAGAGGCGGTGGAGCGGGCTGTCCCGGTCGAGGTGGAGGGTGCCGTTCATCGATGCGCGGGCCGGCGCCGGAGCAGCCAGAACAGGCCGCCGCCGATCCCGAAGGTGATCAGCACGCCGAGCACGCCGGACAGGCCGGTCGACAGGTATTCGTTGTCGATGCCCTTGATGCCGTAGTCGGCGAGCGGGCTGTCGCCGAGCTGGTGCTCGCCCTCTTTCTGGGCCATGCAGGTGCCGCCGGTGATCTCGTCGTCGGCGTTGAACGTGCAGCCCTCGCGGGCCGCGTAGTCCAGGCCGTCCGGGCTGCCGGAGGCGAAGCTGGACACGACGCCGGCCAGGAGCAGGGCGACGAGCAGGCCGCTGATCACGAAGACCTTCTTGCTCATGCCTTCACCACCTGGGGGGACGCGGTGCGGAAGTGCCGGAGGGCGTGGACGAGGTCGGGGCGGACCCGGGCGACGGTCACCACCGTGGTCGCGGCGATCAGGCCCTCACCGATGCCGATCAGCACGTGCACACCGGCCATCGTGCCGGCGATCGCGCCGATCGACAGCTCGGTGGTGCCGCCCAGCGCGTACTCCAGGACGAAGCCCATCGAGGCGACGACGACGCCGACGACCGAGGCGATGAACGCGGTGGCGCCGAGCCCGCGGGGATTGCGTGGCAGCACCCGCAGCAGCGCGGCGACCAGCACGTACGCCGCCGCGGTGCCGATCAGTGCCATGTTCGTGATGTTCAGCCCGATGGCGGTCAGGCCACCGTCCGCGAAGAGCAGGCACTGCACGATCAGCACTGTCGCGACGCAGAGCGCGCCGACCCACGGGCCGACCAGGATGACGGCGAGGGTGCCCCCGAGCAGGTGGCCGGAGACGCCCGGCAGCACCTGGAAGTTGAGCATCTGCACGGCGAAGATGAACGCCGCGACCAGGCCTGCCATCGGCGCGAGCCGGTCGTCCAGGTCGGTCTTCGCCCTCGTGACGCAGAGCGCCAGGCCCGCGACGGCGACGACTAGGAAGATCGCTGAGACGGGACCGTTGATGATCCCGTTGGCGATGTGCATCGCCTGTGTGTCCATGCCGGAAGCATATTGGGCGAACTCTGCTGTTGCATATCCCTGGCAACTAGCCGGGTGGTGATCCTCACTCCGCGATCACGTCGCGGACGTCGCGGCGCGGCGAGGGGTGGCCGGGACGTCCGTACCCGATCCGGATCGCCATCTGCGGGAAGCCGGTCCGCCCGAGGGAGCGGCGCAACTGGTCGCGCGCCGGAATCACCTCGATCGGCTGGGAGATCAGCGACGCGGCCAGCCCGGCGTCGGTGACCGTGAGCAGCACGTTCTGCAGCGCCTGCCCGGCGACCACCTGGTCCAGTTTCCGGTCGCTCGGCGTGCCGAGGATGCCGATCAGCGGCTCCGGCTCGTAGTCGCGGCCCGGTCCGCGCCGGCGCTGCGCGAACGCCCGCTGCGGGATCAGGTCCTGCGGCTCGCCGACAGCGGCGCCGACCGCCACCGGCATGCCGTCCAGCGCCTCCGCGGTGTCGGTCCAGGTGATCAGCTCGGCCTGGTAGCGGTCGTCGCGGCGCAGCACCCGGTCGGCGCTGTGCGCGATCTCCGAGAAGCCGGTCAGCGCGGTCATCCCGACCAGCAGGTCCAGCCAGGCGTTCTCCGACTGGGCCGCCTCGATCAGCCGGATCCGCACGTCGGCGGGGACCGGGTCGGGCCAGAACGGGTCCCGGTTGCTGTGCCGGTGCTCGATCGCGGCGTGCCGGTCGCGCTCGGCGTAGGTGGGCGGGCGCTGCCGGCCCGGTGTCAGCCGGGCGATCACCGCGGGATCGTCCGGCGGCAGGAGGCGTACCTCCGCCGGGGTGCCCGCCCAGGCCAGGGCCAGGCGGGCGTTCAGGGTGGCGGCCCCGCAGGCCAGCCGCAGCGCCCAGCCGCTGCGGTCGGCCACCTCCAGCTGCCGGGTCTCGTCGGCGAGCACCTCGATCGCGCCGGCACGCAGGCGGAACGCCCACGGCTGCGTGTTGTGCATCGAGGGGGCCATGATCGCGGCTGCGGCTGCCCGCCGCAGGTCCGAGTCGTCGTAGCGCGTCATCCTCCTACGGTCGCGCGCCGGGCCGCCCGTCGTTAAGGGGCAAAGGTCCCGAGCGGGACGCGCCAGGTGACCAGAGTCCCCCCGCCACCGGGTCGCGGGCCGGCCTCGAAGGCGCCGCCGAGATCGTGGGCCCGCTCGCCCATGTTCACCACGCCGCCCCGGGCCAGCGCCGGGTCCATGCCGACCCCGTCGTCCTCCACCTGCAGGATCAGCTCGCCGTCGGCGACCCGCACCGACACCCGCACGTCGGTGGCGCCGGCGTGCCGGGCCACGTTCGACAGGGCCTCCCGCAGCACCGCGGTCAGCTCCGGCACCACGTCGTCCGGCACCGCGCTCTCCACCGGCCCGGACGTCTCCAGGCTGGGCCGGAACCCGAGCGTGGCGGCCGCGTCGTCGACCGTGTCGCGCAGATCGTTGCGCAGCGTGGCGCCGATCGGCGCGCGCAGCTCGAAGATCGAGCGGCGGATGTCGCGGATCGTGGCGTCCAGGTCGTCGACGGCCGCGTTGATCCGCTTGGCGACGTCCGCGCGGACCGACGGCCCGGCGGCGGCCTGCAGCTGCATGCCGGTCGCGAACAGCCGCTGGATCACCACGTCGTGCAGGTCGCGGGCGATCCGCTCACGGTCCTCCAGGACGGCGAGCAGCTCGCGTTCCTCCTGGGCGCGGGCGCGTTCCAGGGCCAGGGCGGCCTGGCCGGCGAAGGTGGAGAGGACGACCGCGTCCTCGGCGTCCGCCTGGCTGACGATCAGCACGCCCTGCGGCATGTCCCGCCCGGCGAGCGGCGCGGCGAGGGCCGGGCCGGCCGGCACCGGGCCGGGCCACTCGGCGGCGGCCCGCAGATCGTCGAGAAGACCGCCGGGGAAGCTGTCGAAGTCGCCGGCCAGCACCTGCCCGGCCAGGCTCGCGCACGCCGGGTCGGCGCCGTCGGCCACCTCGATGGTGAACCGGGCGTTCTCCTCGTCGTAGAGCAGGACCAGGACGAGCTCGGCGCCGGCGACCTCGCGGGCCCGGCGGGCGATCAGGCGCAGCGCCTCGGTGCGCCGGACCGTGCCGAGCAGCACTCCGGTGATCTCGGCGGCCGCCTCCAGCCAGCGCTGCCGGCGCTGGGCCACCTCGTAGAGCCGGGCGTTGTCGATCGCGACGCTGGCCGCGGCGGCGAGCGCCACCACGATCTCCTCGTCGTCGTCGCTGAACTCGGCGGCCCCGCGCTTCTCGGCGAGGTAGAGGTTGCCGAAGATCCGCTCACGGGTCCGGACGGGCACGCCGAGGAAGCTGTGCATCGGGGGGTGATTCGGCGGGAAACCGTACGAATTGGGGTGTTTGGTGATGTCCGGTAGCCGGACCGGGCGCGGGTCGGTGATCAGCAGGCCGAGGACGCCACGCCCGTGCGGCAGGTCGCCGATCTTCGCGTGCGCCTCGGGCGGGATGCCGTGCGTGACGAAGTCGGAGAGGTGGTCCCGGTCGGGCGCGAGCACGCCGAGAGCGCCGTAGCGGGCGTCGGCGAGCGCGCAGGCCGCCTCGACGATCCGCTGCAGCGTGCTGCTCAGGTCGAGGTCGGTGCCGATGCCGACGACCGCGTCGAGCAGGGCACGCAGCCGCTCCCGGCTGGTCACGATGTCGCCGACCCGGTTCTGCATCTCCTGCAGCAACGCGTCGAGGCGGACCCGGGAGAGCGGGCTCAGGCCGAGCGAGGGGGTCGAGGCGTCGGACACGGACCGAGGCTACCGCCGCGTGCCCATCGGCGGCGCGGGACCTATGGCCCTAGGTGCTCGGGCCACCCGGGCGATAGAAATAAGACATGATCCGAGTCTTCCTCCTCGACGACCACGAAGTCGTCCGCCGCGGCCTCGTCGACCTGCTCCAGGCGGGCGGCGACATCGAGGTGATCGGCGAGTCCGGTTCCGCGCGTGAGGCGGCCGCGCGGATCCCGGCGCTCCGCCCCGACGTGGCGGTTCTCGACGCTCGGCTGCCGGACGGCAACGGCATCGACGTCTGCCGCGACGTCCGGGCCGTCGACTCGTCGATCAAGGGACTGATCCTGACCTCGTACGAGGACGACGAGGCCCTGTTCGCCGCGATCATGGCGGGCGCCTCCGGTTACGTGCTGAAGCAGATCCGCGGCACCGACCTGGTCGACGCGGTGCGCCGGGTGGCGGCCGGGCAGTCGCTGCTCGACCCGCAGGTCACCCAGCGGGTCCTGGAACGGATCCGCAACGGCGTGGAGCAGCCGCGCGAGCTGGCGTCGCTGACCGACCAGGAACGCCGGATCCTGGAGCACGTGGCGGAGGGCCTGACCAACCGGGAGATCGCGACGCGGATGTTCCTGGCCGAGAAGACCGTGAAGAACTACGTGTCGAGCCTGCTGGCGAAACTGGGCCTGGAACGGCGCACCCAGGCCGCCGTGCTCGCCACCAAGCTGCTCGGAGACCACAGCCACTAGGTTTCGCACGCGGTGTCCCCGGGGTACTCTCCGCCCGCACATCGGCGACTCCCGGGGTTCTCTGTATGAGTGTGTTGACCGCCCATCTCGACGTTCCGCTGGACCATCGCGCTCCCGGCGCGGCCCGGCGGGCGGTGACAGCGGTCCTCTCCAGCTGGGGCTTCCACGACCCGGACTGGATGGACGAGGCCTCGGTCGTGGTGAGTGAGCTGGTCACCAACGCGGTCCGGCACGGCGGCGGATGCGTCGAGCTGCAGGTGGAGGCACACGAGATGACCGTCGTCGTCTCGGTGGCGGACGGTTCGTCGGTGGTGCCCCGGCGTCGCGACCCGGACGGGGTCGGCGGCCGGGGCATCGCGCTGATCGAGGCGCTCTCCGCCGGCTGGTCGGTGGAGAACTACAAGGGCGGCAAGCGGGTACGGGTCGAGCTGAAGCCGCCGGTCACACCCTGAACCGGTTGGCCGCGTCGCGCAACCGGTCGGCGAGCAGCTGCACGTCCTCCGCGGTCCGCGCGGCCAGCCCGACCGCCTCCCGGCTGGACGCGGTGCTGTGCGCGACGCTGGCGATGTTGTTCGCGATGTCGGTGACGCCGGCCGCCGCCTCGCCGACGCCCCGGTTCATCTCGGCGGTGGTGGCGCTCTGCTCCTCGACCGCGGACGCGATGGTGGTCTGG
Organism: Actinoplanes sp. NPDC023936; assembly: GCF_040639325.1. Classification (NCBI taxonomy): domain Bacteria; kingdom Bacillati; phylum Actinomycetota; class Actinomycetes; order Micromonosporales; family Micromonosporaceae; genus Actinoplanes; species Actinoplanes sp. NPDC023936. The sequence continues at coordinate 47,871 of NZ_JBEZZR010000029.1, forward strand.
AACTCGCTGATCTGCTCGATGATCCGGCTGATCTCGTCGATCGCGGTGACGGCCTGCCCGGTGTCGTTCTGGATCGCCTCGACCCGGCGTGAGATGTCCTCGGTGGCCCGGGCGGTCTCCTGAGCGAGATCCTTCACCTCGGACGCGACGACGGCGAAGCCCTTGCCCATCTCACCGGCGCGGGCCGCCTCGATGGTGGCGTTCAGGGCGAGCAGGTTGGTCTGCTCGGCGATCGCGGTGATCGTCTTGATCACGTCGCCGATTTGGGCGGACGACTCGCCGAGCCGGTTGATCGTGGAGCTGGTGGCGGAGGCCGCGCCGACCGCCTCGGAGGCGACCCGCGCCGCGTCGGCGGCGTTGCGGGAGATCTCGCCGATCGCCGAACCCATCTCGGTGGAGCCGGCGGCGACCGTGTTGACGTTGCCGGAGACCCCGGCGGCACTGGTGGCGGCGAGCCCGGCCTGCTGGTCGGCCTCCGCGATGGCCGCGTCGATCCGCGTGCTGACCTGGCGCATCGTCTGGGAGGCGGCGGTCAGCTGGGCGCCGTTCTCGAGGATCTCCACGACGGTGGCCCGGACACCGGCGACCGCCTCGTCCACGGCCCGGCCCATCTCGGCCATCTCGTCGTCGCCGGTGGTGTCGGCGCGGACCGTGAGGTCACCGGAAGCCATCCCGCGCAGAGCCGCGACCAGGCGGGTCACCGGCCCGACGACGCTGCGGGTCACCGCGATGGAGAGGATGATCGCGGCCAGGACGGCAAGAACGAAGACCACGATCATCGTGGTACGGACGAACGACGCCTCGTCCTGCTCGTCCGTCGCCGCGTCGTCAGTCCGCGCGGTGATCGACGCGATCAGGGTGTCGGTGCCCTCAACGATCTTGTAGTACGCGTCGTACCCGCTGCCCAGGATGAGCGCGTTGGCCTCGTCGATGTCGCCGGCGTCGAAGAGCGCGACGACCTCGTCGTCGGCCGTCAGATAGTCGTCCCACATGCCGCTGAGGTCGTCGAAGATCGCCCGCTCGTCGCCGGTCATCGCGGCCGTGTCGGTCGCGGCGAGCACCTCCTTCAGCGCGGCGACCGAGGTCAGGAAGCCGGCCCGGTTGGCGCTGGTGCTCTCGACGGCCTCCTGCGGGCCGAGCTTGTACGCGTCCCAGGCGTAGGCGATCTGCCACCCGGAGACGTCCGCGTTGTAGAACTTCTGCTGGTAGACCTGGTCCGTGAGCCGCTGCAGCCGGTGCAGCTCCTCGGTGGAGTCCTGCTGCCGGGTCATCCCGACCGCGCCGATGGCGACGGCGACACCGAGCAGCACCAGCACCAGCGTGAAGGCGATGCCGAGCCGCCCGGCCAGCCGAAGCCGTCGCAAGATCCCCATGCCGTCCATCTCCTGCCTCGAACCGGCCGTCGACAGCCCATTCGGCAGGCTCCGGGCGGGACTGAGACGCACCGGGATCAGGCGGGCAGAACCATCCGGACCGTCGTTCCCCGGCCGGTGCCGGGCGATGTGATCGCGAACGAGCCGTCGTGGGCCCGCACGATCCGGTCGACGATGCTGAGTCCCAGCCCGACCCCGGAGACGGCCTGCTCCTGGGCGTGCCGGCCGCGGTAGAACCGGGCCGCCACGTGCGGCAGCTCGTCGGCGGGGATGCCGGCGCCCTGGTCGGCGACCTCGAGACCGGTGTCGAGCACCCGGACCGTCACCGTCGTGCCGGCCGGGCTGAACAGGACCGCGTTGCGGATCAGCTGCTCGGCGGCCTGGCTGAGACGGGTGAAGTCGCCGGAGACCCGTACCCTCCGGTCCGTTGTCTCGATCACGATGCGCACGTCGCGCTGCGTGGCCTCGGCCCGGCAGGCGGCCGCGCCCGCCTCGGCGACCGCGATCAGGTCGGTGCCGCCGCGCAGCAGCGGCAGGGGAGTGGCCTCGGGACGGGTGCCGGCCAGCAGGTGGTCGACCATCCGGATCAGGCGCTCGCCGTTGCGCCGGATCGGCTCGATCATCTTGCGGTACGGCTCCAGCTCCTCGTTGTCGACGAGCAGTTCGAGATAGCCCTGGATCGTGGTGACCGGGGTGCGCAACTCGTGCGAGACGCTCGCGACGAAGTCCTCCTCGCGGCTGACCGCCCGGGACAGCTCGTCGCCGACCTCGGCCAGCAGCGACCGGGCACGAATCGCGGCGAGGTGCCCGGCGGCCTGCCCGGCCATCGTGGTGAGCAGCTCGAGCCGCTGGTCGCCGAGGGTCCGGGGCTGGTCGTCGAGCACGCAGACGGTGCCCAGCACGTGCCCGTCCTCGTCGCGCAGCGGGACGCCGGCGTAGAACCGGATGTGCGGCGCGCCGGTGACGTTCGACCAGGTGCGGTAGACCGGGTGCTCCCGCGCGTCCGGCACGATCATGGCCACGCCGCTGCTGACCACCTCACCGCAGAACGAGGTGGCGAGCGACTCGTGACCGTCCGGCATGCCGGTGTTGCCGGCGAACCACTGGCGGTCCCGGCCGATCAGCGTGACCATGGACATCGGGGTCTCGAAGAGGGCGCTGGCGAGCCGGGTCAGCTCATCGAGCACCACCGGGCGAGGGGCGTCGAGCAGACGGTAGCTGTCTACCGCCGTCAGTCGGGCGTCGTCGCCGGGTGTGCTCACGTGGTCATCCGTTTCTCCAGGCCGCGGTGGCGGCGCTCCGTCGGGACGTGGCCGGAAGTTCGGCTGTCCGGGACCCGGGCTTGAGGAGTTCGGGACGAACACTTAGTGGATCTTCACGGGTGGCGACAGGTCCTGCGCAGGGAAACTGCGCGCCGGCGTCCAGGCGTTCCCGGCTACCCGGCCCGGCGCTTCGCGTAACCGTCCGCCACCTCGGTGACCGCCCGCTGCGCCGCCGTGACCTCCGTGCGCAGGCGCCGCGCGGTGCTCGCCGGTTCCGGCCGCACCCCGGCGCGGGCGTCCTGCTCGACGCCGGCGCAGAGCGCCGACAGGCCGGCCGCGCCGACGTTCGCGGCCGAGCCCTTCAACGCGTGCGCCAGGTCCCGGAGCTGACCGAGGTCGTCCGCGGCGAGCAGGTCGATCAGCTGACCGGCGAGCTCCGGCGCCCGCGCCGCGAACGCGCGCAGCAGCCGGATCAGCAGATCGAGCTCGTCCGGGCCGGGCTCGCCGCCGGTGACGTCGTCCAGGCGGGCCCGGACCGCCGCCACCCGGGCGTCGTGATCCGCAGGGCGCGATGCTCCCATCCGTCAATGGTGCGCCGCGCCCCGGATCTACGCCGGGTTTCAGGCCCCCCAGCTCGCCTGCGTGCCGCCGGCGCGGTCGGTGGCGGCCTTCTGCGCGTACCCGGAGGCCAGGAAGGCCCGCACCGGATCGCGCGGCAGGCCCCGCTCCTCGCGCCGATCCGCCAGGATCGTGCGGACGTCGGTCTCGTAGGCGTCCATCAGGATCGCGTTCGCGCCCAGCACGTCGCCGTCCCGCTGCGCCGCCGCGAGCGCCTCCTGGTCGATGAGCAGCGCCTTGGCGAGCGCCTGCTCGACGTTGAGCACCGAGCGGATCTGGCCGGGGATCTTCTCCTCGATGTTGTGGCACTGGTCGAGCATGAAGTTGACCTTGGACTCCGGCCGGTGCGCGCCCGCCGCCACGATCTCCGACATGATCCGGAAGAGCTGGAACGGGTCGGCCGCGCCCACGATCAGGTCGTCGTCGGCGTAGAAGCGGGAGTTGAAGTCGAACGCGCCCAGCCGGCCCTGCCGCAGCAGCTGCATGACGATGAACTCGATGTTCGTGCCCGGCGCGTGGTGACCGGTGTCGAGCACGACCGTGGCCTGCTCGCCGAGGGCCAGGCAGTGCAGCAGCGAGGTGCCCCAGTCCGGGATGTCCATGCTGTAGAACGCCGGCTCGAACAGCTTGTACTCCAGCAGCATCCGCTGGTTCGGATCCATCGCGTCGTAGATGGCGCGCAGCGACTCGGCGAGCCGCTCCTGCCGGCCGCGCAGCGAGTCCTGACCGGGATAGTTCAGGCCGTCCGGCAGCCACACCTTCAGGTCGGTGGAGCCGGTCTGCCGCATCACGTCCAGGCACTGGAGGTGGTGGTCGACGGCCTTGCGGCGCACCGCCGGGTCCGGGTTGCAGAGCGACCCGAGCCGGTAGTCGTCCTCCTGGAACAGGTTCGAGTTGATCGCGCCGATCGTGACCCCGTGGTCCTCCGCGTGCTTGCGCAGGTCGGACCAGTCGTCGACCAGGTCCCACGGGATGTGCAGGGAGACCCGCGGCGCGAGCCCGGTGAGGCGGTTCACCTCCGCGGCGTCCGCGATCTTCTCGTACGGGTTCCGCGGCACGCCCTTCGTCGTGAAGACCTTGAAGCGGGTGCCCGAGTTGCCGTACGCCCAGCTGGGCACCTCGACCGTGAAGTCGTTCAGCTCGTCGAGGTTCATTGCGCGCCTCCATATTTCCGGTTGGTGAGCCCGTTCAGCAGTGCCGCGAAGACGAGGACCGCGCCCAGGGCGAGGAGCTGGTACTGCGAGCCCTCGTTGCCGACGAAGGCGAGCAGGATGCCGGCGTTGAGCCAGACGATGAGCAGGGTGGCCAGCACCACGCCGGCGACCCGGCCGATGCCGCCGGTGATCGCCACGCCGCCGAGGACGGCGATGGTGATCGCGGGCAGCGCCATGCCGTTGCCGGAGACGCCCGCGTCGGGGCGGGCCGAGGCGAACTGGGCCACTGTCACGACGGCGACCAGACCGGAGATCAGGCCCGCGTAGACGTACGCCTTGAAGCGGGTGTCCCGGACCGGCAGGCCGGCCCAGCGGGCGGCCACGTCGTTGGTGCCGATGCCGTAGAGCCGGCGGCCGTACGCGGTCCGCGCCAGCAGCAGCCACACCGCCACCACGGTGGGCAGCAGGAACGTGAAGATGCCCAGCGGCACGTCCGGGATGTACTGCCCGATGATCGGCAGCTCGACCGACCTGGTCAGCGAGAAGAGCTGCTGGATCGGCTCGGTGCTGATCGGCTGCTGATTGTTGATCACGATGGCGATCGACTTGTACGCGTAGAACGTGGCAAGCGTCGCGATCAGCGCCGGGAACCCGATGTAGGAGACCAGGAAGCCGTTGACCGCGCCGAGCAGCGCCCCGAACCCGGCCGTCGCGATGATCGCCAGCCAGAGCGGCCAGCCCCACTCGCCGTACGCGAAGCCGAAGATCATGCCGGCCAGGCTCACGATGGCGCCGACGCTCAGGTCGATGCCGCCGCGTCCGGAGAGGATCACCAGCATCTCGGCGAGGCCGAGCATCGCGAGCGGGACCGCGCTGATCAGCGAGGCCGACATGTAGTCGAAGTCGTAGGGCGCGGTCAGGTAGCCGCCGGCGTCGTTGATGAAGAACGTGACGACGACGATGACGATGAGTACCGCGAGCAGCGGGATCCGTTGGGTAAGGAAAATTCGCGCTAAATCAGGCTTCTTCCGCTGCGCTTTCACCGGTGGAGCCTCGGTGATTGTCATCGGGACGACCTCCTGGCCCGTGCGCGCAGCAGGTCGGCGCCGACCGCCACGATGATGAAGATGCCGACGAACAGGTCGGAGAGCTGCGAGCGCCAGCCCAGCTGGGTCACCCCGGACGACACGGTCTGCACCAGCAGCGCGCCGAGCAGGGTGCCGAGAACCGAGCCCCGGCCGCCCATGATCGAGGTGCCGCCGATGACCACCGCGGCGATCACCGCCAGCTCCTTGCCGGAGCCGACCGACTGGTCCAGCGTGGACGTGCCCTGGGCGATCACGAAACAGGACGCCAGGCCGACCAGCAGACCGGTGATCACGTAGGCGAGCAGCACCCGGCGCTGGACGCGGACACCGGCGAGCCGGGCCGCCTGGGCGTCGCCGCCGATCGCGTAGAAGTGCCGGCCGCCCGCGGTGTGCCGCAGGTACCACCAGCACGCCGCGGTGATCAGGATGGTGACCAGGAACGCGTGCGGGATGCCGAGGGTACGGCCGTCCTCGCCGCGCCCGAAGAAGGCCAGCGTGGCGGGGATCCCGTTGACCGTCCCGGAGCCGAAGATCTGCAGGCCGAGGAACATGAAGATGTTCGCCGTGCCGAACGTGATGATGATGGCGTGCACCCGGCCGTAGGCGATCAGCACGCCGTTGACCAGGCCGAGCACCCCGCCGGCGAGCAGCGAGATCAGCACCGCGACGCCGAGGCTGACGCCCGAGCCGACGAGCGCCTTCGCCGTGATCACCGAGCAGACCATGATGGCGCCGCCGACCGAGACGTCGATGCCGCCCGTGATGATCACGATGGTCATGCCGACGCCGACCAGCGCGATCGGCGCAGTCGCCACCAGCAGCGGCTGGATCGACCCGGCGGTCAGGAACGCGGGGGTGCTGACCGCGAGGGCCACCCAGAGCACCGCGATCACGCCGACCAGGACGATCTCCTGGCCGGTGACCGGGTTCGTCAGAACCCGGGGCTTGGTCCTCTCCTTCAAGAGGCTCATTCGCTTCCTCCCGCGGCCGCCGCCAGCAGGTCGACCTGCTTGGCGTCCGGACCGAACTCCTCCGTCGTGGTGCCGCCGCGGACCACCTGGATGCGGTCGGCGATGCGCAGCGCCTCCGGCAGGTCCGAGGTCACCACGAGGACCGCGGTGCCCTCCTCGGCGAGCTCGGTGATCAGCCGGTGGATCTCCTCCTTGGCGCCGACGTCGACGCCCTGGGTCGGCTCGGCGAGGATCAGCACCTTCGGGCGCTCCACCAGCTGCCGGGCCAGCACCACCTTCTGCGCGTTGCCGCCGGACATCGCGCTGATCGGCTGCCGCTCGTGCGGGGTGCGCACGGCGAGCCGCTTGATCATGTCGAGCGCGACGACCTTCTCCCGGCCCCGGTCGACGAAGATGCCGAGCTTGGACAGCAGCTTGAGGTGGCCGGCCGAGATGTTGAACGCGATCGACTGGAAGCCGAACATGCCCTCGACCTTGCGGTTGGCGGGCAGCAGGGCGATGCCCAGCTTCTGCGCGTGCTCCGGGCTTCTCGGCTTCTGCTCGGATCCATTGATCTTGATGATGCCGCTGGTGGCCGGCTCGATGCCGTAGCAGCTCGCCGCGATCTCGGAGACCCCGCTGCCGACCAGGCCGTAGAGCGCGACGATCTCGCCTGCTCGGACGCTGACGTCGACGTCGCGGAACTTGCCGGTCCGGGTGAGGCCGTGCAGCTCCAGCACGGCCGGTCCCTCCGGGACCTCCCGGTGCGGGCGTTCGTCGGAGAGCTCCTCGCCCACCATCAGGTGGGCGATCTGGCGCACGCTCAATTCGCCGATCGGGTACGTCCCGATGGTCCGCCCGTCCCGCATGACAGTCACCTCGTCGGCGATGCGGAACAACTCGTCCAGCCGGTGCGAGATGTAGATGACGCTCACCCCGGAGGCGGTCAGCCGCCGGACCACGGTGAACAGCGTCTCGATCTCGGCGTCGGTGAGGATCGCCGACGGCTCGTCGAGGATCAGCACCTTCGCGTCGCCGGAGAGCGCCTTCGCGATCGACACCTGCTGCTGCTCGGCGATCGAGAGGTCGCCGACCGTGGCCGTCGCGTACTTCGCCGGCAGGCCGAGCAGTTCGAGCAGCTCGACCACCTTGGTGTTCTGCGCGGACCAGTCGACCTTCCCGCGGCTCTTGATTTCTTTGCCGAGGAAGATGTTCTCGGCGACGGTCAGCTCGGGGAAGAGCTGCGGCTCCTGGTAGACGGTCGCGATGCCGAGGGCGATCGCGTCCGTCGTGGAGCCGATCCGCACCGGGCTGCCGTCCCACTCGATCTCGCCGGTGTCGGACTGCTCGGCCCCGGCGACGATCTTGATCATCGTGGACTTGCCGGCGCCGTTCTCACCGACGAGCGCGTGCACCTGGCCGGCCCGTACGGTGAGATCAGCGTGCTGGATGGCCCGGACCGCGCCGAACCGCTTGGAAACAGCGGTCAGGCGCAGCCGAGGCGTCTCGTTCTCCTGGGTCATCGGCTCAGTAGTTGAACTGGTCGACGTTCTTGTCGGTGATCTCGAGGGCGGGGCCCAGCAGCAGCATCTTGCTCGCCTCGTCGTAGGTCACCGCGGAAAGCTCGCTGGAGACGTTGTTCGTCGCCGCGAGCGGCTTGCCCTGCGCGATCTGGGCGCCGGCCCACGCGGTCAGGTAACCCAGGTTTTCCACGTCCCAGAGGATCGCGGCGGTCGACGACTTGTCGGTCAGGTACGGCTTCATCGCCTGCGGCGTGCCGAGGCCGACAGTGAAGACCTTGCCGATCTTGCCGGCGTCCTTGACCGCCTGCGCCACACCCGGCGCGGACGAGGTGCACTCGCCGACCAGGCCGGTCAGGTCCGGGTGCGCGTTCATCAGGTCGGTCGCCATCTGCGTCGCCTTCGCCTGGTCCTCACCGGCGTAGACGATGTCGACGATCTCGGCCTCCGGGTACTTCTCCTTCGTGTACGCCTTCTGCACCTCGATCCAGGAGTTCAGGTTCTCGGCGGTCTGGCCGCAGGAGACGATCGCGTACTTGCCCTTGCCGCCCATCGCGGTCAGCAGCGAGTCGGTGAGGCCCTGGCCGATGCCCTCGGCGGTCGCCTGGTTCACGAACACCTCGCGCACGCTGCTCGGCGCGTCGGTGTCGGCGGTCGCCACGTGGATGCCGGCGTCCTTGGCCTGCTGCAGCAGCGGCGCCATGCTGTCCGGGTCGTTCGGGGCGACGATCAGCGCGTCGACCTTCTGCTGGATGTAGGAGCGGACGATGTCGGCCTGCGCGGCCGCGTCCGCCTGGGTCGGACCCTGGTAGAGCCACTCGACGTTGCCGAGCGCGGCGGCCGCTTCCTTGCCGCCGGCGTTCATCGCCTCGAAGTAGGGGACACCCTGAAGCTTCGGGACGAAGGCCACCTTGTATGTCTTGTCGCCACTCGCGTCGCCGCTGGCGGCAGTGTCGTCGTTCTTTTTGGTGCACCCGGTGAGAGCCAGTGCGGCAGTCGCGGTGAGCGCGACGGCGGCAGTGAACCGAGGACGCATGACGCCTCCAATGAAGGACATTCTTGAAACGTTCTAGCTGGGGTGTGACTCACGTTACGATCCTGTTAGAGCTGGGTCAAGAGTTGAGTGCGGATGCGCTTGGAACCTGTGATGCGCCCGTGATGAGCCGAGCTCGGAGGATCGGTGAGACGTTTCAAAGAATGGGGTTCCGCCCCCGGCGGCCGGGCGGGGCCGCGGTGGCCCGCGCCCCGCAGCGCGCCTCGTCCCGGGCAGCACTGAGCCCCAGCCGGTCTTGCTTCGGCTGGGGCTCACGAGACGTTGCGGCTCAGCGTGCCTTCCGGATCAGCACCACACCGGCTGCCGCGGCAGCGACCGCGGCACCGAGGAGAGCGTACCGTTGCGGTTCCGCACCGACCCGCCGCGGAACCGATCCGATCGCCGCCCGCGCCTGCTCGGCCGCCTCGGCGACGCCCTCGGCCACGTGCGTGCTGGTCTCGGCGGCCCCCTGGCGTACCCGGCCGGGCACGTCCGCCTTCGCGGCCAGGGCCGCGGCGGTCTCACTCATCTCGGTCCGGGTCCGTGCGATCTCTTCCTTCAATTCCCGGGTACGGCGGGAAGCGTCCCCCTCGTCGCCAGAAGCTGATGTGGGGGAGTCTTCGGCCGGGTCCCGCTTGCTGTCCGCGTTGCTGTCCGCCTTGCCGTCCGCGTTGCCGTCCGCCTTGCTGTCCGCCGCTTCCGGGAGCGGAGTGGATCCGGTCGTCCCGATCTTGGCGGGTTCCGCGGGCTTCCCGGTCGTGGTCGCCGACGCCGGCGTTCCGCCCTTGGCAGCCCCGGCCGCGGGCTCAGGCTTCGCGGTCGCCCCGGTGGCCGACGGTGCCGGCGCGGCGCTCGATGGTGTCGGCGTGGCAGTCGCTGCGGCGGTCGGCGGGGCCGGCTTGGTCGTCTCGTCGGCGTCCGGTCCGGGTTTGTCAGTCGAGCCGATGATGGCCGTACCCTTGGCAGTTGTGCTGGTGGCCGACGGCGCCGGCTTGCGGCCGGTGCCCGGTGGGGCCTCTCCGCGGGCTGGCTTGGCCGGCCCCGGCCCGGTCCGATTCTGATTAGGCGGCGGCGCCGGCTTGGGCCCGCCCGGCTTGGAACTGTGCTGCTTCGCGTTCCGCCCCTGCGCCGGGCGCGCCGTAGCGTTCACGCTCCCCGACCCCGCCGGCCGCGGCGACGGCTTGCCGCTCGCGGCGGGCGGGTTGGCCGACGCGCCGTGCGTGGGCGTCGGCGTACCCGGACTGTGCTGTCGCGAACCGGGCTTGTCGTCGGTCATGAGTGCCTCCCGTGACGGGCCGCGGTCATCAGCGCGTCGACATCCCGGCGACCGCTCTCCATCGCCTGCTCGGGCGCGGGCGGCACGGCCTGCTGCACCTCTTTCTTCCCGATGAGCGCGGCGATCCCGGCTCCGGCGAACAGCACCACCGTCACGATCAGGGCGGCCGCCCACACCGGCATGACCAGGGCGAGCGCGGCGCCGATGGTGACGAACAGGGCACCGAGGCCGTACGTCGCGATCACCCCGGCCCCGCCGAGCAGTCCCGCGCCCTTGCCGGCTTTCTTGCCCTTCTCGACCATCTCGATGCGGGCGAGTGCCAGCTCGTCCCGGACCAGCGTGGTCACCTGTTCGCTGAGCCGGCTGACCAGTTCAGCGGTAGACGCCTGTTCGGTTCGTGCGTCTGTGTGGGTCATCGTCCCCTCCGTCCTGCACGTTTCTCCCGGCAGTTGACGTACCCCTGCGAATCCCGACTAATCGCCCCGTCCCTGGTCGGAGCGCTGCGGCGCTTATGGCGGGTCGAGTTTCAACCTAGATTCCTAGGACGCCTAGGCTGTGGTTGACCTGGCATCGCACGGCGTCTGAGCGGTCGGCGGGGCGGGTGGGTCAGCTGGTCGGGGACCACGTCCGGATGGTGGAACGTTCGCTGGTGCCGCGAAACGGTCCGGTGGAGTGTTCGGCGGCTTCGGGGTTCGTGGATCGTGGAGATGTTGATGCCGGCTGGCGCTGAGTGTTCACAAAACGGACGCCCGAGAGAAGATTAGGGCCAGGTCGCCCCGTGTTGTCACCCTGCGTGCTGGGGTCCGAGGTAAACGTCGCGCTTTTCGGTAATCCGCGGACGCTCCAGGCCCCACAGAATCACGCGGACCCCATAGCGCAGCACCGTCGCCGGGATTCACCGTGACACGCAGCAGTATCGGGCCATGCCGGGGGGCGGGTTTCGAGTCGTGATCCAGCGGATCTCCCGCGTCTCGGCAGGTAGAGGAGTTCCGCGATCAGCCGGCGCGGTCGGGCGCGGGATTTCGAGCTGCCGCGCGGAGTGCCAGCGGGACCAGCGGGACCGGCGGGACGGGCGTGGCCAGAGGGACCGGCGGGACCGGCGGGACCGGCGGGACGGCGGGACGGGCGTGGCCAGAGGGACGAGGCAGACCGGCGGGACCGGCGTGGCCAGAGGGACAAGGCAGACCCGCGAGACCAGCCGGGCAAGCGGGATCAACCGGACCGCGGGACCAGCCGGACCAGCTGGCGCTCAGGGTTCGCGAGACCGGCAAGGGCGACACCGGCGGCCCAGCTGGGCGGGGCGGTTTGGGCTTGGACGGGGCGGACGGCAGAATGAGCAACGCAGCAGGGCAGCAACCTAGAATCCTAGGATGCCAAACCGGCTGTGTGCGGGGGCGGCTGCCGCTGAGAGTCCGGTGACGATCCAGGAAACCGGTTCGGAAAGAATCAGCCCGCGCCGGTGGTGACGATCTCGGGTCGGTGCCGAGCGGGCGATCAGCCGTAACCGGGCCGAGCGCGAGCGGGATGTGCACTGGGCGGGAATGCGCAGCCGCGTAAGCGGGCAGGACCGCTGAGGCGGAAACAGGCGTGAACAGGGCGGGAGCAGCCGGGTACAGGGCGGGAACGGCCGGGACAGCCGGGAACGGGCGGAAGCGGGCACGATGCCCGGTGGAACTAGCGGGCCGGGGACGGTCTGGGCGGGCGGGGCCATGGATGGCCCGCGACACGCGGGCCGGGGCGGCCTACGTTGGGGACGCTCGCGGAAAGGGTAAGACGGAACCTATGCCCGATGCGCCGACGATCCTTGCCGGACGGTACCGGCTGGGCGAATTGCTGGGTCGTGGCGGTATGGGCGCGGTGCGCCTGGCCCGCGACGAGACGCTGGAACGCGATGTCGCGATCAAGGAGATCGACCAGCCGCCCGGTGAAGAGGGCGGCGCCGCTGCGCGGCGGACCCTGCGGGAGGCGCGCGCGGCGGCCCGGCTCAGCCATCCGGCCGTGGTGCAGGTGTACGACGTTCTGCAGCTGGACGGCCGCACCTGGATCGTCATGGAGTACGTGCCGTCCCGCTCGCTGAAGCAGGTGATCAGCGAGGACGGCCCGCTGGATCCGGGACGGGCCGCGCGGATCGGGCTGGAACTGCTCGGGGCGCTGCGGGCCGCGCACCGCAACGGCGTGGAGCACCGGGACGTGAAGCCGGCGAACGTGCTGCTCGCCGACGACGGGCGGGTGCTGCTGACCGACTTCGGCATCGCGGCCATGGACGACGACTCGGTGATCAGCCGGTCCGACGTGGTGGTGGGTTCGCCGCAATTCATGGCGCCGGAACGCGCCCGGCTCGGTGTCAGCGGTCCGGAGGCCGACCTGTGGTCGCTGGGCGCGACGCTGTACGCGGCGGTGGAGGGCCACTCGCCGTACGAGCGGTCGTCGACGATGGCCACGCTGACCGCGCTCGCCACCGAGGAGCCGGAGCCGCCGGCGCATGCGGGTCCGCTGCGGCCGGTGCTCGACGGGTTGCTCCGCAAGGATCCGAAGCAGCGGATCGGGATCGAGGAGGCCGAGCGGCTCATCCGGGCGACAGCGGAGGAGACGGGCGCTCTACCCGTACCCGATGAGGGGGAGGAGCGACCGGCGACGGCCTCGCGCATACCCGCTCAGCGCACCGCGCCCCTGCCCGGTGAGGTTCCGGATGACGCGCGGCCGCGCCGTCCGCGGATGCTGGCGGCGTTTGCCGGTGTCGTGCTGGTGGTGCTGGCCGGGCTGGCGTTCGTGCTGACCCGGCCGGACGGGGAGAACGCGGCGCAGCAGGAGCCGCTGCCGACCACCACGACCACGACCGCGGCGAGTGCGCCGGCCGCGAATCCGCCGGCTGCGACCACCGCGACGTCTGCGCCGACGCCCAGTAAAGCGTCCCCCTCACCGTCGGCGGCGGCGAGCAGCGCGGCGGGTGGGCGTCCGCAGCTGCCCGCGGGCTGGAAGAACTACACGGATTCGACGGGATTCTCGGTGTACGTCCCGGAGGGCTGGAAGAGGTCGGAACGCGGGACGATGGTGTACTTCCGCGGGGACGGCCGGGTTCTCGGCATCGACCAGACCGACCAGCCGAAGTCGAACCCGGTGAAGGACTGGCAGAGCCAGTCGGAGTACCGGGTGTCGCGCGGCGACTTCCCGAACTACGACGAGATCAAGATCGAGTCGGTGAAGTACTTCCGCAAGGCGGCGGACTGGGAGTTCACGTTCAGCCGGAGCGGGACGCGGGTGCACGTCAACAACCGGGGCACGGTCGTGGCGGACGACAAGGCGTACGGCTTCTACTGGGAGACCAGGGACTCGGAGTGGGACGGGGCACGCAAGGACCTGCAGCTGGTCTTCGACAGCTTCGTCCCGGCGAAATGACCGGCGAAGTGAGTCAGATGCCGAAGAGGCGACCGGTGTCGATGGCGATGGGGAAGGGTTCCTCCAGCACCAGCTCCTCGCCGTACTCGGTCACCGAATGCTCGACGTACCGGTCACCGTCCAGCCGGAGCAGGCGCGCCGTGAGGAACTCGTAGTCGGTCATGTCCGGCTCGATCAGCAGGTACCACTTGATCTTCGCGGAGGCATAGAGCTCCATTTTCAGCACGCGGTCGTTCGATGCGTTGCCGGGGGAGGTGATCTCGCAGATCAGAAGGACGTCCGACGCGGCGGTCACCGTGGCGACCCGGGGGCCGTCGGCGATGATCAGGTCGGGGCGCATGATCGTGCCGGGTGCGATGCGGACATCTATATCCAGCCTGACCCAGAGTTTCCGGGCCCTGGCCGCAGGTAGCAGTGCGACGGCGAGGCTGAGACTGACGTCCTGATGCGGGCCGACGGGGCTGGGGCTCACGAGGAGCCTCCCCTCGTGGAGTTCGACGCGTTCGGTGGTCTCGTCGAGCGCGAAGAACTCTTCCTCGGTCCAGGTGCCCGGGGTGTGGGGGAGCATGTCCATGCCCATGGGGAGAGTGTCGCACGCGCTCATGCTGGTTGGCCTCTCTAGAAGTCGAGCAGCTCGGTGGTGCTGATGGAGAGCGGGAAGGGTTCGTCAGCGGTCAGGGTCTCGCCGTGCTCGGCGACGGCGTGCTCCACGTAGGCCTCGCGTTCGAGCCTCAGCAACCGCAGGCGCAGTGACTCGAAGCTCGCCGGATCCGGTTCGACCACGAGGAAGAACTCGACCTCTGCCGCGGCGAAGTAGTGCTCTCTCAGGGCTTGACCGGCGGGGCCGGTCCCTCGCGAGTTGATCTCGCCGAGCAGGACGACATCCGCGGCCTCCACCACGGTGGTGACGCGAGCGCCCCGGGAGACGACGAAGTCGGGGATCACCACTCGGTTCTCGGCCAGGCGCACCGCGACCGCCTGACGGGCGCGCAGGCCGGCGCTGCGCGCGTCCGGCAGCACGGCGGCGGCGAGGCGATGCGAGATGTCCTGGTGTGGCGGAGCCGGTGCGGGCGACACGAGAAGACCCCCTGTGAAGAGCTCGATCCGGAAAGCGGTCACTCCGAGCGCGAAGTAGTCTTCCTCAGTCCACGAGCCTGGGTGGTTCAGGATCCGGTCCAAGAGGTCGCCTGCGCTCATGCCCACGACCGTCCCACGACTAGATGGCGTGAGTCAACGGGGGATTCCCGGGGTGGCGGCGTGCGCGGCGCGCGCCAGCTGGGCGGACACCTCCTCGTGGCCCGCCGCGACCAGGCCGACCGTCACCCTCAGGTGGGGCTCCGCGCCGGGGCCGACCGCGAAAGCCGTGCCCGCCGCCGCGCCGATTCCCGCGCTGGCGAGGCTCAGCAGCGCGGCCTGTTCGTCCTGGACCGGCAGCCAGATGTTCAGGCCCTCGCCGGGCGGGAGCGTGAGGCCGTGCGCGGCCAGACCGGAGGTGATCAGGCGGCGTCGGCGGGCGTACTCGTCGCGGGCGGCGCGGACCGCCCGGACCGAGGCCGGGTCGGTGAGCAGGGAGAGCAGCAGGTGCTGCAGCAGGCGGCTGGTCCAGCCCTGGCCGAGCAGCCGGCGTTCCAGGATCGGGTCGAGGATCGTGGCCGGGCCGCTGACCGCCGCGAGCCGCAGGTCCGGGCCGTGTGACTTGGAGAAGCTGCGCACGTGGACGACCTGGCGGGGCAGGTGCTCGCCGAGGGAGCAGAGCGGCCCGGAGGCCAGGTCTCCCGCTGAGTCGTCCTCCACGACGTACACCTGGGGGTGGTCGGCGAGGACCGCGGCGAGCGCGCCGGCCCGCGCGGGTGACCACGACGCGCCGGTGGGGTTGAGGGCGCGCGGTTGCAGGAAGACGGCGGCCGGGCGGCGGGCGAGGGCCGCGCCGAGCTGGTCCGGAAGCATGCCGCACGCGTCGGTGCCGACGCCGATCACCGGCACGCCGAGCACCTCGAGGAGGTCCAGCAGGGGCGGGAAGCACGGGTTCTCCACCACCGCGAGGTCACCGAGGCGCAGCAGGGCGGAGGCGACCTGGTCGACGGCGTCCATCGCGCCGTCGAAGATGGCAAGACGATCCGGAGGGTACGGCCACCGCTCCCGTAGCAGCGCTCCCAGTTCCGGCAGCACCGGCTCGTCGAGATAGCTGGTCGGCGCGGGGGAGAGCCCGTGCAGGGCCGGGATCGGCGGCAGCAGCGCCGGATCGGGCACCCCGGTGGAGAGGTCGAGGCCGAACCCGGAGGTGCCGCGCAGCGCCGCGCGGTAGCGGCCGGGCCCGCCGGTGCCGGCCGTGGCGACGACCGTGCCGCGCCTGCCGTCCGTCCGGATGGTGCCGGCGCGGCGCAGCAGCTGCCAGGCCGCGCTGACCGTGCTGGGGGAGAGGTGCAGCTCGGCGGCGACCGTGCGGACCGGCGGGAGTTTGACGCCGGGGGCGAGGGCGCCGTCGCCGACGGCTCGGCTGACCGCTTCGGCGAGGCCGCGGGCGCTGAGCTCGAGAAGACGTTCCATCACCGCGTTGAGCACTTTGTGACAGTACATTTCAAGCATTGTTCGGTCCAGGGTCGTCACATAATCTCTGGCCCATGAGTCACATTGCGCACTGGATCTCCGGCAGCCCGCACCAGGGCGAGTCCGGACGGGTCGGCCCGGTCTTCAACCCCGCTACCGGCGAGCAGATCGCCACGGTGGATCTCGCCAGCGCCCACGAGGTGGACGCCGCCGTCGCGGTGGCCAAGGCGGCCGCCAGGGATTGGCGCGCGGCGTCGTTGTCCAAGCGCAGCGCGGTGCTGTTCCGCTTCCGGGAGCTGCTGGCGGAGAAATCCGGCGAACTGGCGCAGATCGTGACGCGCGAGCACGGCAAGGTCCTCGCCGACGCCGCCGGGGAGATCGCCCGCGGCCTGGAGAACGTCGAGTTCGCGACCGGCATCCCGAACCTGATGAAGGGCAGCTTCTCGGAGCAGGCCGCGACCGGCGTGGACGTGTACTCGATCCGCCAGCCGCTCGGCGTGGTCGCCGGCATCACCCCGTTCAACTTCCCGGCGATGGTGCCGCTCTGGATGTGCGCCACCGCGATCGCCGCCGGCAACGCGTTCGTGCTCAAGCCGAGCGAGAAGGACCCGTCCGCGGCGCTCTTCCTGGCCCGGCTGTGGAAGGAGGCCGGCCTGCCGGACGGCGTCTTCAACGTCGTGCACGGCGACAAGGAGGCGGTCGACGCGATCCTGGTGAACCCGGACGTCGCAGCGGTCAGCTTCGTCGGCTCCACCCCGATCGCGAAGTACATCTACGAGACCGGCACCGCGCAGGGCAAGCGCGTGCAGGCCCTCGGCGGCGCGAAGAACCACATGATCGTGCTGCCGGACGCCGAGCTGGACGCGGCGGCGGACGCGGCGATCAGCGCGGGGTACGGCGCGGCCGGTGAGCGGTGCATGGCGATCTCGGTGGTGGTGGCCGTGGGTGACATCGCGGACCCGCTGGTCGAGGCGATCGCGGCCCGGATCCCCAAGGTGCGCATCGGCGACGGGGCTGACGCGGACTCGGACATGGGCCCGCTGATCAGCGCGCAGCACCGGGACAAGGTCGCCGGCTACGTCGCGGCGGGCGAGGAACAGGGCGCCACCGTCGTGGCCGACGGCCGCAACTCCGGGAATCTCCCGGAGAAGGGCTTCTTCCTCGGCGCGACCCTGCTCGACAACGTGACCCCGGAGATGACGGTCTACACCGACGAGATCTTCGGCCCGGTGCTGAGCGTCGTCCGGGTGGACACCTACGCCGAGGCCGTCCAGCTGGTCAACGACAACGAGTACGGCAACGGCACCGCGATCTTCACGCGGGACGGCGGCGCGGCCCGGCAGTTCCAGTTCGACGTCAACGCCGGCATGGTCGGCGTGAACGTGCCGATCCCGGTGCCGGTCGCCTACTACTCGTTCGGCGGCTGGAAGGCGTCGCTCTTCGGCGACACCCACATGTACGGCCCGGACGGCATCCACTTCTTCACCCGGAGCAAGGTCGTCACGTCCCGCTGGCCCGACCCGGGGACTTCGTCGATCGACCTCGGTTTCCCGCAGACTCGATAAGGATCATCACGTGAGTGACTCGCAGGTTCGCGCGGATGACCGCGCCCACGTCTTCCACTCCTGGTCCGCTCAGGGTCTGATCGACCCGCTGCCGATCAAGGGAGCGCTCGGTAGCTACTTCTGGGACTACAATGACCGGAAATATCTGGACTTCTCCTCACAGCTTGTCAACGTCAACATCGGGCATCAGCACCCGCGGTTGATCAAAGCCATTCAAGAACAGGCCGCGAAGCTCTGCACGATCCAGCCCGCCTTCGCCAACGACAAGCGCGGCGAGGCGGCCCGGATGATCGCCGAGGTGGCGCCCGACGGCCTGAACAAGGTGTTCTTCACCAACGGCGGCGCCGAGGCCAACGAGAACGCGATCCGGATGGCCCGCCTGCACACCGGCCGGCACAAGGTGCTCTCCACCTACCGCAGCTACCACGGCTCGACCGCGACCGCGATCACCGCGACCGGCGATCCGCGGCGCTGGCCGAACGAGCCGGTCGCGATCGGGGTCGTGCACTTCTGGGGCCCGTACCCGTACCGGTCGCCGTTCTTCTCCGAGAACGAGCAGCAGGAGTCCGAGCGCGCTCTCCAGCATCTCCGCGACACGATCGTCTTCGAGGGCCCCGGCACGATCGCCGCGATCCTGATCGAGACGGTGGTCGGCACGAACGGCATCCTGGTGCCGCCGCCCGGCTACCTGGCCGGCGTCCGGGCGATCTGCGACGAGTTCGGCATCGTCTTCATCGCCGACGAGGTGATGGCGGGCTTCGGCCGGTGCGGCGAGTGGTTCGCGGTCGACAGGTGGGGCGTCACCCCGGACCTGATCACGTTCGCCAAGGGCGTGAACTCCGGGTACCTGCCGCTCGGCGGCGTGATCATCTCGGACGAGATCGCCGAGACGTTCCGGGAGCGGCCGTTCCCCGGCGGCCTGACCTACTCCGGTCACCCGCTGGCCGCGGCGTCTGCGGTGGCGAGCATGGAGATCTTCAAGGAGGAGGGGGTCATCGAGCACGCCCGGATGCTGGGCGAGGACGTGATCGGCCCCGAACTTTCCAAGATCGCGGCCCAGCACCCCAGTGTCGGCGAGGTCCGCGGTCTGGGCGTGTTCTGGGCGGTGGAGCTCGTTAAAAATGAGGACAAGACCCCTCTTGTCCCGTTTAATGCGGGCGGAAAAGACGCGGCGCCCATGAATGCCGTCGCCGCCGCGTGCAAGGAGAAGGGACTCTGGCCCTTCGTCCACTTCAACCGGATCCACGTGGTGCCGCCGTGCACGACCAGCGTGGACGAGGTCCGGGAGGGCCTCGCGATCCTGGATGAGGCGCTGACCGTCGCGGACGGCTACACCACCGCCTGAACCCCGGATACCGCCGCCTGAACCCCGGATACCACCGTCTGAACCCCGGATTACGTCGTCTGAACCGGGGCCAAAGTTCTGATTCCGTTTCAGGCTTGGAAATTGCTTCGGATTCCCTTGCCCCTCAACGCACCGGTGTGGAATGGTCTCGCCAGTCGGAGGCGAGATCCCCGGCACACCATGAACCGGAAGGCTCCATCTTTCGTGAGTACCGTGCTGCGCAACTTCGTCGGCGGGTCCTACCGCGACACCGCCGACGGGATCACCACGCCGGTCATCGACCCCAGCACCGGGGAGGCCTACGCGCAGGCGCCGGTCTCCTCGGGCCTGGACGTCGAGAGGGCGGTGGCCTCCGCCGCCGAGGGCTTCGAGGTGTGGCGGGACAGCACGCCCGCCGAGCGGCAGCGGGCGCTGCTGCGGATCGCCGACGCTGTCGAGGCGCGCGCCGAGGAGATTATCGCGGCCGAGTGCCGCAACACCGGCAAGCCGGTCGCGGCGACCCGCCAGGAGGAGATGGCGCCGATCCTGGACGAGCTGCGCTTCTTCGCCGGCGCGGCGCGCATCCTGGAGGGCAAGTCGGCGGGTGAGTACCTGCGCGACCACACCTCGTTCGTGCGGCGTGAGCCGATCGGCGTGGTCGCCCAGATCGCCCCGTGGAACTACCCGATGGTGATGGCCGTCTGGAAGTTCGCGCCGGCGATCGCGGCCGGCAACGCGGTGGTGCTCAAGCCGTCGGACACCACGCCGGTGAGCACGCTGCTGCTCGCCGAGATCGCCGCCGAGTTCCTGCCGCCGGGCGTGCTCAACGTGGTCTGCGGCGATCGGGACACCGGCCGCGCGCTCGTCGCGCACCCCACCCCGCAGCTGGTGTCGATCACCGGTTCCACCCGGGCCGGCATGGAGGTCGCCGCGTCGGCCGCGCCCGACCTGAAGAAGGTGCACCTCGAGCTCGGCGGCAAGGCGCCGGTCGTGGTCTTCGACGACGTCGACATCGAGGCCACCGCGGCCGCGATCGCCGGCGCCGGCTTCTTCAACGCCGGGCAGGACTGCACGGCGGCGACCCGGGTGCTGGTGCACGAGCGGATCGCCGCCGACTTCACCGCCGCGCTCGCGGCCGCGGCGAAGGCCACGAAGGTGGGCGCGCCGTCGGACCCCGACGCGTACTTCGGGCCGGTCAACAACGCGAGCCAGCTGGACCGGGTCACCGGTTTCCTGGGCCGTGCCCCGGAGCACGCAGCGGTGGTGGCCGGCGGCCACCGGATCGGTGACCGTGGGTACTTCCTCGAGCCGACCGTCGTGACCGGACTGCGGCAGCAGGATGAGATGATCCAGGACGAGATCTTCGGACCGGTCATCACGGTGCAGAGTTTCACGGACGAACAGCAGGCGGTCCGCTGGGCCAACGACGTCCGGTTCGGTCTCAGTGCCAGTGTCTGGACCCAGAACCACGGCCGGGCGATGCGGGTCTCCCGTCGGCTCGACTTCGGCGCGGTGTG
Organism: Actinoplanes sp. NPDC023936; assembly: GCF_040639325.1. NCBI lineage: Bacteria > Bacillati > Actinomycetota > Actinomycetes > Micromonosporales > Micromonosporaceae > Actinoplanes > Actinoplanes sp. NPDC023936. Next base: position 68,494 of record NZ_JBEZZR010000029.1, read on the forward strand.
GATCAACACGCACCTGCCGTTCGTCTCCGAGATGCCGCACGGCGGCTACGGTCACTCCGGTTACGGCAAGGACCTTTCCATGTACGGCTTCGAGGAGTACACCCGGATCAAGCACGTCATGAGCTTCAACGGCTGATCCGGTAAGACCGCAAATAAAAAAACGCCCCGCTTGAGGTGATAGATGACCACTTCTCCCCCGCACCACGCCACGAGTGTGCCGTCCGGAAACGGGCAGCGCACCGGGCACCCGGCGATCGAGTTCGCCGGCGTGCGCAAGGACTACCTGTCGCACGGTGAGGCGGTGCCGGCCGTCAAGAGCCTGGACCTGGCGATCGGACAGGGGGAGTTCTTCTCGCTGCTCGGCCCCTCCGGCTGCGGCAAGACCACCACCATGCGGATGATCGCGGGCTTCGAGGAGCCCACCGCCGGCAAGGTGTTCCTGGACGGACAGGACGTCACCGGGGTCGCGCCGAACAAGCGCGACGTCAACATGGTCTTCCAGTCGTACGCGCTCTTCCCGCACCTGAACGTGCTGCAGAACGTGGCGTTCGGGCTGGAGCGCAAGAAGGTGGCGAAGAGCGAGATCCGCCGGCGGGTCGGCGAGATCCTCGAGATCGTCTCGCTGACCGGCATGGAGAAGCGGCAGCCCAAGGAGATGTCCGGCGGCCAGCAGCAGCGGGTGGCGCTGGCCCGGGCGCTGGTGAACCACCCGCGGGCGCTGCTGCTCGACGAGCCGCTCGGCGCGCTGGACCTGAAGCTGCGCCAGCAGATGCAGGTGGAGCTCAAGCGGATCCAGCGCGAGGTCGGCATCACCTTCGTCTACGTCACCCACGACCAGGGCGAGGCGCTGACCATGTCGGACCGGATCGCGGTCATGAACGGCGGCCTGATCGAGCAGCTGGGCAACCCGCGGGCCATCTACGAGCGCCCGGCGAGCCGGTTCGTGGCCGGTTTCATCGGCACCTCCAACCTGCTCGACGGCCAGGTCAGCTGGGTCGAGAACGGCCTCGGGGTGATCGACCTGGGGTCGGGGGAGCGGGTCCTGGCGCCACTGCCGGCGAGCTTCCAGGCCGGCCGGAGCATCGAGGTCTCGGTGCGCCCGGAGAAGATCGACCTGCACCGCTCGGCGCCGCACGCGCCCGGCCTCAGCGTCGTCTCCGGCACGGTCTCCGAGGTCGTCTATCACGGCACATCGACGAACTACACAGTGGCGGCCACCACTGGATCAGACTTCGTGGTGTTCGATCAGAATGCACACGATGCCGAGGACGTCGCCTCGCGCGGCGAGCGCGTCTTCCTCACCTGGGCCCCGCAGCACTCGTACCCGATCGGAGTCTGAAGTTGTTCCCCACCACTAAGCCGGACCCCTCCGTCCTCCGGGGCATGACGCAGCGGCGGTTCGGCCGCCGCGACGCGCTGCGCCTCGGCGGGATGTCGGCGATGGGCGCTTTCCTCGCCGCGTGTGGCGTCGAGGGGCAGGGCAAGCCGCAGGCCAGCGTCGCCCCCGACGCGGTCGCCAAGTTCTGGGACGGCAAGGTCAAGAACGGCACGCTCGATTTCGCGAACTGGCCGCTCTACATGGACCCGAAGAAGCCGGAACTCAAGAAGTTCACCGCGAAGACCGGCATCAAGATCAACTCGTACGACGAGGTCATCCAGGAGATGGGGCCCTGGTTCGCCAAGGTCCAGCCGCAGCTGTCCGCCGGGCAGTCGATCGGCTACGACCTCATGGTGATCACCAACTCGATTCAGTTCGGCCAGTTCCGCGACGCCGGCTTCCTGGCGCCGCTGGACCACTCGAAGCTGCCGAACTACGTGGCGAACGCGGCGAAGTCGTACTCCCAGTCCTCCTACGACATGGGCAACGTCTTCAGCATCCCGTGGGCGTCCGGCATCACCGGCATCGCCTACGACGAGAAGAAGACCGGCCGGCCGATCACCAAGCTCGCCGACCTGTGGGACCCGGCGTTCAAGGGCAAGGTCGGCATGTTCCGCGACCTGCAGGAGCTCGGCAACTTCGGGCTGCTCGCGGCCGGGCTCAAGCCGGCCGACTCGGGCGAGGCCGAGTGGAAGAAGGCCGCCGCCAAGCTGCGCGAGCAGAAGGACGCCGGCATCGTCCGGCAGTACTACGACCAGAGCTACGTCGACGCGCTCGGCAAGGGCGAGGTCTGGATCACCCAGGCCTGGTCCGGTGACATCTTCCAGAAGAACGTCTCCGACGGCACGGACTTCAAGTTCGTGATCCCCGAGGAGGGCGGCACGATCTGGACCGACAACATGACGATCCCGGTCACCGCGGCCAACCCGGTCGACGCGATCATGCTGATGGACTTCTTCTACGAGGTGGAGAACGCCGCCACCCTCGCCGAGTACATCAACTACGTGTGCCCGGTGCCGGCCGCGCAGGCCGCCATCAAGAAGCACGCGGCCGCGGCGTCCGGCGAGGACAAGGAGTACCTGAACTCGGTGGCCGACAGCGAGCTGGTCTTCCCCGGCGAGTCGGATTACGCGCGACTGCACTACTACGTCGACTTCAACACCGCCGAGGAGCAGCAGGACTTCACCAAGGTCTTCGACCCGATCGTGCTGGGCTGACCATGGGCCGGGTCAAACGTACACTCGCGCCCTACCTGCTCGTGCTGCCCGGCGGGTTGTGGCTCCTGATGTTCTTCGCGGTGCCGATGGCCACCATGCTGTCGCTGTCGCTGCAGGAGGGCGACATCGTCAACGGGTACGTCTTCACGGGTCACTGGCAGACCTACGTCGAGGCGATCTCTGATTACCAGACCCAGTTGATCCGCTCGCTGGTGTACGGCGTCATCGCCACGATCATCCTGATCGTGCTGGCGTTCCCGGCCGCGTACTGGATCGCCTTCTACGGTGGCAAGCGGAAGGCGACCTATCTCTTCCTGCTGCTGTTGCCGTTCTTCGTGTCGTTCGTGCTGCGCACCATCTCGTGGCGGCTGATCCTGACCGACGACGGCTTCCTGCTGCGTCCGCTGAAGGAAGTGGGGCTCCTCCCGGAGAACTTCCACATCCTCGGCACCTCGGCCGCGGTGATCGGCGGCCTGGTCTACAACTTCCTGCCCTTCATGGTGCTGCCGATCTACGTGGCCCTGGAGCGCATCGACCCGCGTGTGGTCGAGGCGGCGCGGGACCTGTACGCCACGCCGATCACCGCGTTCCGCAAGGTGATCCTCCCGCTCGCCCTGCCCGGCGTCTTCGCCGGCGTGCTGATGACCTTCATCCCGGTCAGCTCGGACTACGTGAACTCCGAGGTGCTGGGCAGCTCGTCGACCACGATGATCGGGCAGGTCATCCAGAGCCAGTACCTGTCCAGCTCCAACTACCCGACCGCCTCGGCGCTCTCCTTCACCCTGATGGCGGTGCTGCTGGTTGGCGTCTTCTCCTACGCGAGGGCGCTCGGCACCGAGGACGTCATGAAGGTGGCGGCCCGATGACCCAGGCCCCGGAAGCACCGGTTCTCGAAGCGCCGCCGACCCGGACGGTCAAGGTGCGCAAGAAGTTCGGCGGCGTGCAGTTCATGCACGCCTACACCTGGCTGATCATCCTCTGGCTGGTCCTGCCGATCTTCGTGATGATCCTGTTCGGGTTCAACAACCCGAGCGGGCGGTACAACCAGACCTGGCAGGGCTTCACGCTGAAGTGGTACCGGGAGCTGTTCGCCCTCGACGACCTCACCTCGGCGCTGATCCTCTCGCTGGTCGTCGCGGTCGCCGCCTCGATCATCTCGTCGGCGCTGGGCACCGGCATCGGTTACGCGCTGGGCCGCTACCGGTTCCGCGGCTCCGGCAGCATGAACCTGATCATGTTCGCCACGATGAGCTCGCCCGAGCTGGTGATGGGCGCGTCGCTGCTGACGCTCTTCGTCTCGCTCGGCATCGGCCTGGGCCCGATCACGATCACGATCGCGCACGTGATGTTCTCGATCTCGTTCGTCGCCACCGTGGTGCGGGCCCGGGTGATCACCCTGGACCGCTCGATCGAGGAGGCCGCCGCCGACCTCGGGGCCACCGCGTGGACGACGTTCTGGAAGGTGACGTTCCCGATCATCCTGCCGGCGGTCTTCTCCGGCTTCATGCTCGCGTTCGCGCTCTCCGTCGACGACTTCGTGGTCTCCAACTTCACCGCGGGCACCAGCGTCACGTTCCCGCTGTGGATCTGGGGCGCCACCCGGGTCGGGCTTCCGCCGCAGGTCAACGTGATGGGCACGCTCATCTTCGCGACCGGCGTGCTGATCGCCGTGATCACCAGCATCCGTTCCCGGCCGCGAAAGCAGACGATCTGAGCGGTTCGCGCGCGCAGCGAGGCGCCATCCGGCCGGGTGCCGAGTGGCGCCTTCCTGCTTGGGTACGGTCTACGCCCTCATCCTGCCGAAATGGCGTGGAAATAGTGGTCGTTGGTCTTGTGCGCAACGGATTCCGTAGGCAGGATCACCTGCAACAGTAGTAACTAGTGGGGTGCAGGAGAACAACGTGACAGACCTACCAGCCGACGTGGACGCTCTCTCCGCGACCGCCCGTGACCACCTGTGGATGCACTTCACCCGCCTCTCCGCGTACCAGAACGCCCCGGTACCGGTGATCACCCGCGGCGACGGCTGCTATGTCTGGGACGCCACCGGCAAGCGCTACCTGGACGGTCTCTCCGCCCTGTTCGTCGTCCAGACCGGCCACGGCCGCCAGGAGCTCGCCGACGCCGCCGCCAAACAGGCTGCCGAGCTGGCGTACTTCCCGATCTGGTCCTACGCGCACCCCAAGGCGATCGAGCTGGCCGGCCGCCTCGCCGACCTGGCCCCCGGCGACCTGAACCGGGTCTTCTTCACCACCGGCGGCTCGGAGGCCGTGGAGAGCGCCTGGAAGCTGGCCCGCTCCTACTTCAAGCGCGTCGGCAAGCCGCTGAAGACCAAGGTGGTCTCCCGCGCGATCGCCTACCACGGCAGCTCGATGGGCGCCCTGTCGATCACCGGCATCCCGCCGTTCAAGCAGGACTTCGAGCCGCTGGTGCCGAGCACGCTGCGGGTGCCGAACACCAACTACTACCGCCGCCCCGACGAGAACATGACGCCGGAGCAGTTCGGCGTCTGGGCCGCCGACCGGATCGCGGAGGCGATCGAGTTCGAGGGCCCGGACACCGTCGCCGCGGTCTACCTGGAGCCGGTGCAGAACGCCGGCGGCTGCTTCCCGCCGCCGCCCGGGTACTTCCAGCGGGTCCGCGAGATCTGCGACCGCTACGACGTGCTGCTCGTCTCGGACGAGGTGATCTGCGCGTTCGGCCGCCTCGGCGAGTTCTTCGGCGCCGACAAGTACGGCTACCAGCCCGACATCATCACCATCGCCAAGGGCCTGACCTCCGGGTACGTCCCGCTCGGCGCGATGATCGCGTCGGACCGGCTGGCCGAGCCGTTCCTCGAGGGCACCAACTGGTTCGCGCACGGCATCACCTACGGCGGCCACCCGGTCGGCGCCGCGGTCGCGCTCGCCAACCTGGACATCATGGAGCGTGAGGGCCTCAACCAGCACGTCACCGCGAACAGCCCGCTGTTCCGCTCGCACCTGGAGAAGCTGCTCGACCTGCCGATCGTCGGCGACGTCCGCGGCGACGGGTACTTCTTCGGCATCGAGCTGGTCAAGGACAAGGCCACCAAGGAGACCTTCGACGCCGACGAGTCGGAGCGGCTGCTGCGCGGCTTCCTGTCGAGCGCGCTGTTCGACGCGGGCCTGTACTGCCGCGCCGACGACCGGGGCGACCCGGTGATCCAGCTGGCCCCGCCGCTGACCGCGACCGAGGCCCAGTTCGCCGAGATCGAGCAGATCATCCGCGGCGTGCTGGTCGAGGCGCAGAAGCTGCTCTGACCTTCCGCATCTGTCGCACCCGAGCTCGCCGGGGCTATCCGTCCCCGGCGAGCTCTTTCATGATCTTTTCGACGTCGCCGCGCAGCATGCCGCGCATCTCCTGCTCGGTGGCCGGCCAGCCGGCGGGCTCGGTCACGAACCCCGAGTAGTGGTAGGACAGCACCAGGGCGCCGTCGCGGACCACGAACTTGTACACGGTCAGGTCCTGCGGGCTCCACGGCTTGCTGTCGTCGTGCCAGCGCCGCAGATAGGCGTCCTCGCCCAGATCGTCCAGCTCCTCGACCGTACCGTCGGCGGTCTTGAACTGATCGAATTTGATCGTGGCCGCCGCGGCGTCCGGGAACACCTCGGCGAAGAACAGCAGCGTGACGCTGCCGTTCGCATAGACCAGCTCGCACTGCCCGTTGGCGGGGTCGGACGTTTTCTTCGGCGGCTCCGGGATGCGGGCCTGCACCTGGTTCTCCGCGATCAGATCGCAGACGTCACCGTCGATCCGGTAGTCCGGCGGGTCGTCCGAGCAGCCGGCCAGCAGCGCGGACACGAGCAGCAGCGTGGTCACGGCACGGCGGGCGATGGACGGCATGCCCGCGATCGTGGCACATGATCACCAGTCCCGCGCCCCGCGCGCCGTCTTCGCGGGTTCCTTCGCCGTCTCCGTGCTTCCTTCGCTGGCTCCGCGGGGTCGTCATCGCGGTGCGGAGGCGAAATCCGGTATAGCGGCCCGGCGCGTCCGGCGCAGGCGCATGCTGAGGTCAGGACCGTTTGATGGAGTCGAGATGCCCGTATTGCTGATCGCCGAGGACGACGAGGACATCGCGCTGGTTCTGACCAGGGTGTTCAAGCGTGCCGGGATGACGGTGCTGCGTGCGGCGGACGGCCGGGCCGCGCTGGACCTGATCGTGGAGCACCATCCGGACGTGGTCGTCACCGATCTGGGCATGCCCCGGATGGACGGCTGGGAGCTGATCGCCGAGGTCCGTTCCCGTCCCGAAGTAGCCGATACGCCGATCGCGATTCTCAGCGGCCACCTGCGCCCGGGCGACCCCCGGGCCGGCACCGCGAAGTGCTGCGCGATCCTGCTCAAGCCGTGCCCGAACGATCAGCTTCTCGCCACGGTGCGGGAACTGCTCACGATCGGCCCGCACGACCACCACAGCAGCGACTCCCGCTGCCCAGCCGAAATGCCAGTTTCAGTGTGAAATAACCGGGTACCCGGTTCGACGGCCTGCGATCGCGGGCCGTGCTCGGGCTCGGTGAGAGCAGGCTGATCATGGTGATGCTGGACGCTGCGGTGCTCGCCAATCCGGTGCGGCTGCGAGCGGTGGAACGCGCTCTTCACACGCTGCAGGGCCGGGCCGGCCGCGCCGACGACATCGCCCTGCTCGCCGCCCGCCTGCTGAACGCGCCGATGGCCGCCGTCACCCTCGTCGGCAACGACGAGGAGCACTTCCTCGGCATGCACGGCCTGCCCGAGGAGTTCCGGCAGACCCGCCGGGCGCCGCTGGAGTACTCGGTCTGCAAGTACGTGGTCTGCGCCGACCACGTGATGCTCTCCCGCGACATGAGCGCCGAACCCGACGAGGCGCTGCGCCACCACGCGATCGTCCGGGAATACGGCGTCCGCGCCTTCGTCAGCGTGCCGGTCCGCAACGACGAGGACCGGCCGATCGGCTCGGTCACCGTGCTGGACCGTCACCCCCGCGACTGGGCCGGTGAGCAGGTCGACATGCTCGTGACGATCGCCGAGACCCTGATCGTCACCGCGCCCACCGCCGTCGCCGCGCTCGACGAGGGCGCGTTCCTCGCCGCGCTGCTGCAGAGCCTCGACGCCGGTGTGGTCGCCTGCGACGCGGCCGGCCGGGTGGTCTTCGCGAACCGGGCCATGCGCGAACTGCGCGGCCTGCCGCTGGACGGGCCGCTGCCGGACGACTACGAGGACAGCACGGTCGCCGTGCTGACCACCCCGGACGAGCGGGCGATGCCGTGGGAGCAGACCCCGCTGATCCGGGCTCTGCACGGCGAAACGGTGATCAACGAAGACGTGCACGTGCACGTGCCCGGCCACCGGTGCCGGGTCACGGCGACCACGGCCCGCCCGATCATCGGCGCGGGCGGCCGGCTGGTCGGCGCGGTCGCCGTCGCGCACGAGGCCACCGCGCTGCGCCGGGCCGAGAAGTTCCGGGCCTGCCACCTCGCCGTGGAACAGGTCCTGAAACGGTCGTGGTCGGCCGCCGAGGCGGCGCCCGGCGTGCTGCGCGCGGTCACCGGCGCGCTGGGCTGGCCGGCCGCCGAGCTGTTCCTGGTCGACGACGCCACCGGGGTGCTGGAGGCGGTCGGTCACTGGGACGCCTCCGGGTTCGACCCTGACGACTTCTTCGGGCACACCCCGGTGCCCGGCGAAGGCATCACCGGGCGGGTCTGGCAGACCGGGCGGGCCATCTGGGTGCCGGACATCGCGCTGAGCCCCGAGCTGCGTACCGCGCACGAGCGCGAACGGGTCGAGATCTGCCTGCGGCGCGGCGTGCGCACCGCCCTGGCCGTGCCGGTCCGCGACGGCGGGACGCTGTTCGGCGTGCTCACCTGTTACGCCGGCACCCAGGAGTACGAGCCGGACCTGCTCACCGTGCTGCTCGACGGGGTGGCCGCGCAGATCGGCGGCTTCGTCTCCCGGCGCCGCGCACAGGAACTGGCCCGCCAGCTGGCCCGCGCCCAGAGCGACTTCGTCGACCTGGTCGGGCACGAGCTGCGCACCCCGCTCACCTCGATCACCGCGAACGCCACCATCCTCGCCGAGGAGTCCGCCGGGCTCGACGCCGACGGCCGGCAGATGGCGGCCGTGATCGCCCGCAACGCCGCCGCCCTGCAGCGCATCGCCGACACCCTGCTCGACCTGGCCGGCCTCGACTCCGGGCACCTGGGACTCGATCTCCGCCGGGTCGACCTCGTCTCGCTGGTCGCCGACGCGTGCGCCTGCGCCCGCCGGGGCGCCGACGGCCTCACCCTGATCGCCGAACTGCCGGCCGAGCTGCACCTGCTGGCCGACCCCGAGCGGCTCCGGCAGATGGTCGACGACCTGCTGTCCAACGCCGTCCGGTACAGCCCGCCGGGCGCCTCGGTGCACGTCGCCGTGCGAGCCGACGGGCTGATGGCGAACCTGTGCATCTCCGACACCGGCATCGGCACCCCGGCCGATGAACGGGCCCGCGTCTTCGACCGGTTCTACCGGGGCAGCAACGTGCGCCATCAGGGCACGTCGGGCAGCGGGCTGGGCCTGAGCCTGGCGCGGGCGATCGTGCTGCTGCACGGCGGGACGATCCGCCTGGAGGAAAACCGCCCCACGGGTACGGTGGTAAACGTCCACCTGCCCCTGACCGGCCCACCCAGCAGCTGACCGCCGCCGCGGCCATGGGCAACTCGCCAGGATCGCAGCAGGGAGCGGGGAGCGGCGGCGAAAGCGGGGAGCGGCGGCGGGGAGGGTCAGGCGGCGGTTCGGCGGTCCCAGGCGTCCAGCAGCGCGGTGGCCCGCAGCCCGACGTTGATGCCCAGCCAGCGCGCCGGCTCCGGCTCCCAGCGCCGCGAGCGATGACCCACCCACGGCAGGCCGGTCCGCTCGGTCGAGGCGCCGCGGATCAGATCAGCGAGGGTACGGCCACCGAGGTTGGCCGCCGCGACCCCGTCACCCACGTACCCGCCGGCCCAGCCGATCCCGTCGCGCAGGCCGACCGACGGCATCCAGTCGCGGGGGATGCCGAGCGGCCCGCCCCAGCGGTACGCGATCGGCGGGTCGATGTCGAACAGCTCGCCGAGGGTGCGGCGCAGCGCGTCGAAGACCTCCGGCACCCGGTCGTACTCGGGCCGGATCCGGGAACCGTAGTGGTAGGGCGCGCCCCGCCCGCCGAGCGCGAGCCGGTCGTCCGCCGTCCGCTGGCCGTAAATGACCATGCGCCGTTCGTCGGTGAAGGTCTCCCGCCGGGCCAGGCCCACCCGGTCCCAGAACGCGGCCGGCAGCGGCTCGGTCGCGATCATCAGGCTGTAGACCGGCGCCAGCCTGCGGCGATGCCCGGCCAGCGCGGCCGTGTATCCCTCCAGCGCGCGGACCACGGTGCCGGCGCGCACCGTGCCGTGGTCGGTGACGACCGTGCCGCGGCTGATCCGCAGCGCCCGGGTGCCCTCGTGGATGGTGACGCCGAGCCGTTCGGCAGCCGACGCCAGGCCGCGGGCCAGCTTCGCGGGGTGCAGCGCGGCGCAGTGCTCACTGTAGACGCCGCCGAGCACGTCGTTGGCGCCGCAGATGGCCCGCGCCTCGCCGGCGCCGACGAAACCCGGGGCGGTCCGGGCCCGGCGCAGCTGGGCCGGGCTGCGGACCAGGGAGATCGTGCCGCCCTTGGCGTAGTCGCAGTCGATGCCCTCGGCGGCGGCCACCCGCCCGACCTCGTCGACGGCGTCGCCGAGCGCGGCGTGCATGGCGGCGGCCCGCTCGGCGCCGTGCCGGCGGGCCAGTTTCTCCGTGGAGACCGGGAACAGCCCGGACGCCCAGCCGCCGTTCCGGCCGGAGGCGCCGAACCCGCAGTACTCCGCCTCCAACACGACGATCCGCAGACCGGGGTCGGCCCGGGCGAGGTAGTAGGCGGTCCAGAGTCCGGTGTATCCGCCGCCCACGATCGCCACGTCGGCGTCACGGTCACCGGGCAGGGCGGGGCGGCGGTCCAGGGGGCCGAGGGAGTCGAGCCAGAACGAGGGGCGGGTGGCGCTCAATTTAACGTGTTCCCCAGGCGTAGGTCTGTTTGGCGAGTTTCAGGTACATGAAGGTGTCGGCCTCGGTGACGCCCTTGACCGTGCGGATCTTCTCGTTGAGCAGGTCCAGCAGGTGCTCGTCGTCGGTGCAGACCAGCTCGACGAGCAGGTCGTAGCGGCCCGCGCAGATCACCACGTAGTCGACCTCGGGGATCTCGGCGATCTCGTCGGCGATCGCGCGCAGGTCACCGGTGACCCGCAGGCCGACCATCGCCTGCCGGGCGAAGCCCAGGGTCAGCGGGTCGGTCACCGCGACGATCTGCATCAGGTCGTTGTCGAGCAGGCGCTGCACCCGCTGGCGCACCGCCGCTTCGGAGAGGCCGATCGTCTTCGCGAGCGTCGCGTACGACATCCGGCCGTCGCGCTGCAAATGCTCGATGATCTGCTTGTTGATCTCGTCCAGAGCCACGTCGGTCACTACGCGATTCTTGCCTGCGGAGATTGGCGAGAGCAAAGAGACCGATCCTTTCGGGTGCATGGGCTCCGGCGCCCGCCCGGATGGACGGGCGCCGCGAAAAGATCAACTCAGCGCGGACCGCAGAATCTCGATGCCGCGCCCCAGGTCCTCGTCGGAGATCACCAGCGGCGGCAGGAACCGCAGCACGTTGCCGTAGGTGCCGCAGGTCAGCGTGAGCAGCCCGGCCTCGTGGCAGGCCCGGGACACCGCGGCGGTACGCACCGGGTCCGGCTCCAGCCCACCCGGCCGCACCAGCTCGATCGCGATCATCGCGCCCCGGCCGCGCACCTCGGCGATGCCCGGATCCGTCTCGGCGAGCGAGCGCAGCGCCGGGACCAGCACGGACTCGATGTGCCGCGCGGAGGCGACCAGGTCGAGCTCGCGCATCGTCTCGATCGCGGCGAGCGCGGCGGCGCAGGCCACCGGGTTGCCGCCGTACGTGCCGCCGAGCCCACCGGCGTGCACCGCGTCCATCAGCTCGGCCCGGCCGGTCACGCCGGCGATCGGCAGCCCGCCGCCCATCCCCTTGGCCGTGGTGATCAGATCAGGCTCGATGCCCTCGTCCGCACAGGCGAACCACGATCCGGTACGGGCGAACCCGGTCTGGATCTCGTCGGCGATGAAGACCACGCCGTTGTGCTGGGCCCACGCCGCGAGGGCCGGCAGGAAGCCCCGGGCCGGCACCACGAACCCGCCCTCGCCCTGGATCGGCTCGATGAGCAGGGCCGCCACGTTGTCCGCGCCGACCTGCTTCTCGATCACGTCGATCGCCCGGCGGGCCGCCTCGGCGCCGTCCAGGCCGCCGTCGCGCAGCGGGTAGGACATCGGCGCCCGGTAGACCTCCGGCGCGAACGGCCCGAACCGGTGCTTGTACGGCATGTTCTTCGCGGTCAGCGCCATGGTCAGGTTGGTCCGGCCGTGGTACGCGTGGTCGAACACCACGACCGCCTGCCGCCCGGTGGCGTGCCGTGCGATCTTGACGGCGTTCTCCACCGCCTCGGCGCCGGAGTTGAACAGCGCGGCCCGCTTCTCGAACGTGCCGGGGGTCAGCGCGATCAGCTGCTCGCAGACCGCCACGTACGACTCGTACGGCGCGACCATGAAACAGGTGTGGGTGAACCGCTCGACCTGCTCGCGGACCGCCGCCACCACGCGCGGCGCGGCGTTGCCCACGTTGGTGACCGCGATGCCGGAGGCGAAGTCGATCCACTCCCGGCCGTCCACGTCGGTCAGCGTGCCGCCGCCGGCGTGGTCGACATAGGAGGAGATGGTGGATCCGACGCCACGGGCGACCGCCGCGAGCCGCCGCTTGTGCAGTTCTTCCGAGGTCGACACGGCTCAGGCCCCGACGTTGTGCATGACGTGCTTGAGCCGGGTGTAGTCCTCGAGCCCGTACACCGAGAGGTCCTTGCCGTGCCCGGAGTGCTTGAACCCGCCGTGCGGCATCTCGGCGACCAGCGGGATGTGGCAGTTGACCCAGACGCAGCCGAAGTCCAGCTTCTGCGTCATCCGCATGGCGGTGCCGTGGTCCTTGGTCCAGACGCTGGAGGCCAGCGCGTACTCGACGCCGTTGGCGTAGCCGAGGGCCTCGTCCTCGCCGGTGAACTTCTGGACGGTGATGACCGGGCCGAACACCTCGTTCTGGATGATCTCGTCGTGCTGCTGGAGGCCGGAGACCACGGTGGGCGACCAGAAGTAGCCGCGCTCGCCGACCCGCGCGCCACCGGCCTGCAGGACCGCGTGGTCCGGCAGCCGGTCGATGAAACCGGCGACCCGGGCCAGCTGGCCGGCGTTGTTGACCGGCCCGTAGAGCACGTCCTCGTCGTCCGGCGCGCCGGTCCGGATGCTCTTGGCCTGCTCGGCGAGGGCCGCCACGAACTCGTCGTAGACGCCGGCCTGCACCAGCACGCGGGTCGCGGCCGTGCAGTCCTGACCGGCGTTGAAATAGCCGGCCTCGGCGATCGAGGCGGCGGCGGCCGCCACGTCGGCGTCGTCGAAGACCACGACCGGGGCCTTGCCGCCCAGCTCCAGGTGGGTGCGCTTGAGGTCGGCGGCGGCCGAGCCGGCCACCTCCATGCCGGCCCGGACCGAACCGGTGATCGACACCATCTGCGGGGTCTTGTGCTCGACCAGGGCCCGGCCGGTGCCGCGGTCGCCGAGGACCACGTTGAAGACGCCGGCCGGGAAGAACTCGGCGGCGATCTCGGCCAGCCGGACCGTGGTGACCGGGGTGGTGTCGGAGGGCTTGAGGACGACCGCGTTGCCCGCGGCGAGCGCCGGAGCGATCTTCCAGACCGCCATCAGCAGCGGGTAGTTCCAGGGCGTGACCTGGGCGCAGACACCGATCGGCTCGCGCCGGACGTAGCTTTCGAAACCGTTCATGTACTCCCCGGCGGAGCGGCCCTCGAGCAGGCGGGCGGCGCCGGCGAAGAAGCGGATCTGGTCGATCGCCGGCGGCAGCTCCTCGCTGGCGGTCAGGCCGAGCGGCTTGCCGGTGTTCTGCGACTCGAGGGAGACCAGCTCGTCGGCCCGGGCCTCGATCGCGTCGGCGAACTTGAGCAGCGCCCGCTGCCGGTCGCCCGGGGTGGTGGCGCGCCAGTCCTCGAACGCGGTGGCGGCGGCCCGCATGGCCCGATCGACGTCCTCGGCCCCGGAGACGGGCGCCGACGCGAACACCTCGCCGGTCGACGGATCGATCAGATCCTCGTAGCGTCCCTCGGCGGGCGCGACGGCCTCGCCGGCAATGAGGTTGTGCAGAACCGTCTTGGCGCTCATCCGGCCTCCAGCTGTGGTATCAGTGCATGCGGCCCCATCTTTTCCGCTGAATCCGTGGCGAACAAGAGGGTTCAGAGATTTTTCCGTACCGGAAACACGGGCGCCGCACAGTCCGGAAGGGGGTGCCGCCGCAGCGCGAGGACGGCGACGTCGTCGGCGGGCTGATCCACTCCCACGTCCGCCATGACGGTAGCGCACACCGTGTCGGCCGAGGCCGCGTGAACCGCGCCGATCAGCCGGTCGAGCCCGATGTCGATCACCTGGTGGCGGCGCTCGACGAGGCCGTCGGTGTAACAGAGCAGCACCGCGCCGGGCACGAGCGCCAGCGCGGTGCTGCGCCGGGAGCGCGGGTGCCGGCCCACGCCGAGCGGCGGGTCCACGACGCAGTCGGCGAGCATGGCCGGCCGGCCCGGCACGGCGACGACCGGGCGCAGATGCCCGGCCGAGGAGAGCACCACCCGGTCGCGCGACGGGCTCACCATCACGTAGAGCGCGGTGGTCAGGCTGCCCGCCTCGAAGTGCTGGACCTTGCGGTCCAGCAGGGTGAGCGCCTGCGCCGGGTCGTCGCAGATCATCGCGTACGCGCGAAGCGCACTGCGGATCCGCCCCATCACCACCGCCGAGGCGAGCCCGTGCCCGGACACGTCCCCGATCACCACGCCGAGCCAGCCGGAGGGCAGCAGGAACACGTCGTACCAGTCGCCGCCGACCCCGGCCGCGTGGCCCGGCACGTAACGCGCGGCCAGCTCGACGCCGGGCACGTCGGGCAGCCGCGCCGGCAGCAGGCTGCGTTGCAGCGCCAGCGCGGCCTGCTGCTCCAGCTTGGCGGAGCGGATCCGCCCGGCCATCCCGGCCCGGCCGGCGACCAGCTCGAGCAGGGCCACGTCGTCGTCGCTGAAGTCGCGCCGGCTCAGCGAGCCGATGTGCAGCACCCCGATCAGGTCGGGACCGGCCACGATCGGCACGCCGAGCAGCGAGCGGATCCCCTTCTCCAGCAGCAGCGGGTTGACCACGTCGCGCTCGGTCACGTCGACGAGGCGCACCGGCCGGCGGCAGGCCGCGATCCGGCCGGCGAAACCCTGCCCGACCGCGACCCGGAAACCCTCGCGAACCTCTTCCTCCAGCCCTTTCGCCGCGGTCGCGACGAGCTGCTGCGCGTGCTCGTCGAGCAGCAGGATCGCCGCGGTGTCCACGTCGAGCAGATCGCGCACCCGATCCAGCAGCTCGTCGAGCAGGTCGGAGACGTCGAGCCGGGACAGCGTCGCATCGGTGACCGCCTCGAGCCGGCGCAGCCGCTCGTCGTCGTTGATGCGTCGGGGCACACCGAAAGCCTAGTGTTCACCGCGGTCCGCGCGACGCAGCGACCTGTCACGAATCAGCCGGACGCACCTGGACTCCGGTGATCAGCTGCCGGCCCGGCCCGGCCTCCCGGACCGCGCCGGTGAGCTCGACGGATCCCGTGCAGGGCAGGTCGCCGGCCGAGACGCCGACCGAAATCCGCAGCTCACCGGGTTCCACGATGCGCCGCATCCGGGCGCCGGTGAACGCGGTGCGGTCGGTGTGCACGGTGAACACCACGTCGGCGGCCGCGCCCGGCGCCAGCTCGACCCGCTGGAAGCCGGCCAGCTGTTTCACCGGACGGGTGACCTGGGCGACCGGGTCGGTGAGGTAGAGCTGGACCACCTCGGCGCCGGCCCGCTCGCCGGTGTTGGCGACCCGCACGGTCGCCGTGAACGCGCCGTCGGTCGGCACCCGCGCGTCGCTGAGCCGCAGGTCGCCCACCGTGAACGTGGTGTAGGAGCGGCCGTGCCCGAACGGGAACAGCGGCGTCGGGTCCAGGTTGCTGGTGCCGGTGTGCACCACGCCGAGGCGCGGCTGCAGATAGGTGCCCGGCTGACCGCCCGGGTGGCGGGGGATCTGCACCGGCAGCTTGCCGGTGGGCTGGACCCGGCCGGAGAGCACCCCGGCGATCGCGGCGCCGCCCTCCTCGCCCGGCATGAACGCCTGGACCAGCGCGGCCGCGCGACCGGCGACCTCACCGAGCGCGTACGGGCGTCCGGAGACCACCACCACGACGACCGGCTTGCCGGTGGCGAGCAGCGCGTCGAGCAGCTCGGCCTGCACGCCGGGCAGCCGCAGGTCCGCGGCGTCGCAGCCCTCGCCGGAGGTGCCCGCGCCGAACAGGCCGGCCAGGTCGCCGACGAAGGCCACTGTCACGTCGGTGTTCTCGGCCGCGGCCACCGCCTCGGCGAACCCGGAACGGCCGGGGTCGCTGACGTGGCAGCCGGCCGCGTACACGATCGCGCTGGCGCCGAACTCGGCCGCCATCGCCTCCCGGGCGGTGGGCAGCGCGATGCCCGCGTCCACACCCGGATAGCGCGGCAGGACGTGGTTGGGGAAGGCATAACAGCCCAGGAAGGTACGGGCGTCGTCCGCGCACGGCCCGACCACGGCGATCCGGGCGGGCGTGGCGAGCGGCAACGCGGTGCCCGGATCGAGCAGCACGATCGAGCGTTCCGCGATCTCGCGGGCGAGCGCGCGGTTGGCGGGGGAGTCCAGGTCGATCCCGGACGCGCCGGCCACCGTGGCCTCCGGCGTCCAGTCCGGATCGAGGAGGCCGAGCTGCGCCTTCTGGGTCAGCAGGCGGCGGGCGGCGCGGTCGACCAGACTCTCGGGGACCTCGCCCGACCGTACCCGGGAAATGAGCTCGTCGCCGTAACCGATGGTGTCCGGAAGCTCGACGTCGATGCCCGCCTCGAGCGCGCGGACGCCGGCGTCGCCGGCGTCCGCGGCGATCCCGTGATTCATCGCCAGGAACGGCACGGCCCAGTAGTCCGAGACGACAGTGCCGGTGAAGCCCCACTCGTCGCGCAGCAGATCGGTGAGCAGCCACGGGTCGGCGCCGGCCGGCACGCCGTCGATGTCGGAGTAGGAGTTCATCACCGAGCCGGCGCCGCCCGCCGCGACAGCGGTCTCGAACGGCGGCAGGATCACGTCGAGCAGCTCCCGGCGGCCCATCGGCACCGGGCCGTGGTTGCGGGCGCCGCGGGAGGCGGAGTACCCGGCGAAGTGCTTCAGCGTGGCGATCACGCCGGCGCTCTGCAGGCCGCGCACGTAGCCGGCGCCGATCAGCGACACCAGGTACGGGTCCTCGCCGATCGCCTCCTCGACCCGGCCCCAGCGGTAGTCGCGGACCACGTCGAGCACCGGCGACAGTCCCTGCTGGACGCCGAGCGCCGCCATGTCCCGCCCGATCGCCGCAGCCATCCGCTCGATCAGGTCCGGGTCGAACGTCGCGCCCCACGCGGTGGCCGAGGGGTAGACGGTGGCGCCGTACGCGGTGAAGCCGGTCAGGCACTCCTCGTGGACGATCGCCGGGATGCCGAGCCGTGACGAGGCCATCACGATCCGCTGCTGGCGGACCAGCTCGGCCGTGCCCTCGGCGACGGTCACCGGGTAGCTGCCGTAGACCCGGGTGAGGTGACCGAGGCCGTGCCGGCTCGCGTCCTCGAGCGCCGCGCCGGCCGCGAACTCGTCCTCCATCGGAGCCACATTCATTGAGGCTGCATTGTGACTCGTTTCCGGTTCCGGGCCGGCCGCTCCGGTGGCACCTTTGTCCTTGCCGAGCCAGCGGCTGCCGAGTTGCGCAACTTTTTCTTCCAGGCTCATCTCCGCCAGCAGCAACTCCACACGCTGGGCTATCGAGAGCCCCGGGTCGCGCCAGGGCTGATTCGGCTGATCTGTTGTCAAGGAAATCCTCCGAAACTTTCAGTGTCCGCGGTTCAGCGGCGCAGGGGTCCTGCCGGAGCTTTCGACGGTGCGCCGACGATGCCTACTCTCGCGCTCTGAGCACTGTTACGGCAAGGGTCTTGACACCTGCGACGGCGAAACCCTACGTTAACGAAACCTCGCGTCAAGTTGCGGCGAGTGCCCGAAACTTTCGAAACTTAACCGGTTCGGAAATCGGCGCTCGCCATCGCCATATCGCCAGCCGTGCCCCGACGCGGCTTCTTCGAATACGGAGACCAGCGTGAAACGCAGGAATTTCTTGTCCCTTTCCGCCGGAGCCGCGGCGGGTGCCGCCCTCGCCGCGTGTGGCAGTTCCGGTCCCTCCGAGAGCACCACCGGCACCGGCTCCGGCGCCGAGGCCAGCTACTGGTTCCTCAGTGGCCCACCCGGTGAGCCGATCCGGCAGGGCGCCGTCGATCGGTTCAACAAGGCGAACTCCGGCGGCCAGATCAAGGTCACCACGTTCCAGAACGACGCCTACAAGGACAAGCTCAAGACCGCGCTCGGCGCCGGCCAGGCGCCCAGCATCATCTGGGGCTGGGGCGGCGGCGGCCTGAAGAGCTACGTCGACAACAACCAGGTCGACGACCTCACCGACTGGTTCGCGCAGAACGCCGCGGTCAAGGACCGGCTCTTCCCGGCCTCGTTCGGCCCGGCCACGATCAACGGCAAGATCTACGCGATGCCGTGCGAGACGGTCCAGCCGATCGTCATGTTCTACAACAAAGAGGTCTTCGAGAAGAACAGCCTCACCCCGCCGGAGACCTGGGGCCAGGTGATGGAGCTGGTGCCGAAGCTGAACGCCGCGGGCGTCGCGCCGTTCTCGCTGGGCGGCCAGTCCCGCTGGACCAACATGATGTGGCTGGAGTTCCTCTTCGACCGGATCGGCGGACCCGAAGTGTTCCAGGCCGTCTTCGACGGCGAGGCCAACGCGTGGAACAACCCGGCGTCGATCCAGGGTCTCACCAAGATCCAGGAGCTGATCAAGGCGAACGGCTTCGTCAAGGGCTTCTCGTCGATCACCGCCGACTCCAACGCCGACCAGGCGCTGCTCTACCGGGGCAAGGCGGCCATGATGCTGCACGGCTCCTGGTCCTACGGCATCATCTCGGCCGAGGGCGGCAACTTCATCAAGGACGGCAAGCTCGGCTACCTCAACTTCCCGACCGTCGAGGGTGGCACCGGCGACCCGTCGAACACCGTTGGCAACGCCGGTCAGTTCCTCTCGATCTACTCGAAGGCCAGCGACGCGCAGAAGGAGACCGCGAAGAACTTCTTCAAGAGCCTCCTCGACGACACCGAGCAGCAGGGCTGGATCGAGACCGGCGGTGTGCCGATCGTCAAGGGCTCCGACGCCAAGCTCGCCACCTCGCCGGACAAGGACTTCCTGAACTTCATCTACCAGGTGTCCAGCAACGCGAAGTACTTCGGCCAGTCCTGGGACCAGGCGCTGAGCCCGACGGCCGCCGAGACGCTGCTGGACAACATCGCCAAGCTGTTCCAGCTGCAGATCTCGCCGCAGCAGTTCGCCGACAGCATGAACCAGGTCATCGGCAAATGACGATCGCTCCGCCCGTAGTGCACACCGCTCCGCCGGCCGCGTCCAGCGGCGGGCGGAGCGGTTCCGTCACCTGGATGGCGTGGCCCGCCCTGGTCACGTTCGTGGCGTTCGGCGTCGTGCCCCTGATCGGTGTGCTGCTGCTGAGCTTCACCTCGTGGAACCGGCTCAGCACCGACATCCCGTTCACCGGGCTGGACAGCTGGCGGACCGTGCTCAGCGACCCCGGGCTGCCGCACGCCCTCTGGGTCACCTTCCTGATCATGGCGCTCTCCTGGCTGTTCCAGACGCCGATCTCGCTGCTGCTCGGCGTCTTCATCGCCGCGCACAAGCGGTACCGGTCGGTGCTCGCCGTGCTCTTCTTCATCCCGCTGCTGCTCAGCCAGGCCGCCATCTCGATCACCTACAAGGCGCTGCTGGACCCGAACTTCGGCCTCGGCGCCGGCCTCGGCTTCGAGTTCCTCCAGCAGGACTGGCTCGGTAACAGCACGCTCGCGCTCTGCGTCGTGGTGTTCGTGGTGTCCTGGCAGTTCATCCCGTTCCACACGCTGATCTACCAGGGCGGCATCCGGCAGATCCCGGCATCGATGTACGAGGCCGCCCAGATCGACGGGGCCGGCCGGGTACGGCAGTTCTTCAGCATCACGCTGCCGCAGCTCAAGTACACGGTGATCACGTCGTCGACGCTGATGGTGGTCGGCTCGCTGACGTTCTTCGACCTGATCTGGGTGCTCACCGCCGGCGGGCCGGGCGACGCGACCCGCGCCCTCGCCGTGGACATGTACCAGCGCGGCTTCAAGGCCGACCTGATGGGCCCGGCCAGCGCGATCGCGGTGATCCTCGTGCTCGTCGGCCTGGCGCTCGCGCTCGGCCTGCGCCGGCTGGGCGGACGGGACGCCTCGTCGAGCCAGCTTGAGGGGGTCTGAGCATGACGACTCTGATCGACAAACGGAACATCGCGGAAACGCAACGTCCGGCCCCCGGGAAGAAGCGCGGGGTCAGCCTCCGCCATTACAACTTCCTCGGCGGCCTGGCCGGCTGGCTCTGGCTGATCGTCGTGCTGCTGCCGATCTACTGGATCGTCATCACCAGCTTCAAGCTGCAGTCCGACTACTACGCCACGAACCCGCTCGTGCCGCCGTCGAACCCGACGCTGGAGAACTACCGGTTCGTGCTGGAGAACGACTTCGTCCGGTACTTCATGAACAGCGTGATCGTCACCGTCGGGGCGGTCGGTCCGGCCGTGCTGGTGTCGTTCATGGCGGCGTACGCGATCGTCCGAGGCAGCGCGGCGAGCCGGTTCCTGCGCGGAGTCAACGGCCTGTTCCTGATGGGCCTGGCCATCCCGCTCCAGGCGGTGATCATCCCGATCTATCTGATCATCATCAAGCTGCAGATGTACGACACGCTCGGTGCGATCATCCTGCCGTCGCTGGCGTTCGCGATCCCGCTCTCCGTACTGGTGCTGGGGAACTTCGTCCGGGACGTGCCGAAGGAGCTCTTCGAGTCGATGCGGATGGACGGCGCCACCGAGTGGGGCACGCTGTGGCGGCTCGCCTTCCCGCTGACCCGCCCGGCCCTGGTGACCGTCACCATCTACCAGGGACTGACCGTGTGGAACGGCTTCATCCTGCCGCTGATCCTCACCCAGACCCCGGAGCAGCGCACGCTGCCGCTGGCGCTCTGGAGTTTCCAGGGGCAGTACAGCATCAACATCCCGGCGGTGCTGGCCTCGGTCGTGCTGACCACGCTGCCGATCCTGACGCTGTACGTGATCGGGCGCCGGCAGCTGCTCAGCGGTCTGACCGCGGGCTTCTCCAAGTGAAGCTGGTTCTTACGAGGCGAGCGCCGCGGTGCTCTCGCGCACCATCAGCTTGGTGACCAGCTCCACCCGCGGGGTCTCGATGGTCTCGCCGCGCGACAACCGCAGGACGGTCCGCGCGGCGAGCGCCCCCATCTCGGCGAGCGGCTGCCGGACCGTGGTGAGCGGGGGAGAGGCCCACCGCGACTCCGGCAGGTCGTCGAACCCGACCACGCTCAGCTGATCGGGCACCCGCAGCCCGCGCCGCCGCGCCGCCTCGCACGCGCCGAGCGCCATCAGGTCGCTGGACGCGAAGATCGCGGTCGGCGGGTTCTCCAGGCCGAGCAGCTTGTTCGCGGCCGCGAACCCGGACTCGTGCCGGAAGTCCCCGGTCTCGATCAGCTCCTCCTCGGCCCGCAGCCCGGCCGCCTCCAGCGCCGCGCGGTACCCGTCCAGCCGGGCCCGGCTGCAGAGCAGATCCTTCGGCCCGGCGACGAACCCGATCCGCCGATGACCCAGCGACAGCAGATGGTCGGTGGCGGTCCGCCCGCCGGACCAGTTCGTCGCGCCGATCGTCGGCACGTCCGCGGCCGCCCCACCGGCCGGATCGATGATCACCACGGGCACCTTGAGCCGGTGCAGCTCGGCGTGGATCGGCTCGGCCACGTCCGAGGTCACGAAGATGACGCCGTCGGACGCGCGGGCCCGCAGGTTCTGCAGCCACTGCCGGGCGGCGGTGGTCCGGTGGTGCACCTGGGACACGACGGTGCCCACCCCGGCCGCGTGGCTGACGTCCTCCACGCCGCGGATCAGCTCGAGCGCCCAGGGGCTGTCCAGGTCGTTGAAGACCAGGTCGACGAGCCGGGCCCGGCCGGAATGCCGAGAGTTGCGGGGCCGATAGTCGTGTTCACGGAGAAGCCGCTCGATCAGCTCACGGGTCTGCGGCGACACGTCGGAGCGACCATTGAGCACGCGGGACACCGTCGGAACCGACACACCGGCGGCCTCCGCGATGGCCGCGATGGTCACACGTTGCCTGGCCATGGCCATGGGAGCGCTCCTTACGGCCGGGCGATGCCCGCTGCAACTTCCGGTCCCGGCATCGAAATCATGCCACGCCGGGTCCGCGCACTCCACCGCCCCTCTTCGTGCAGTCAATTTCCCGGCCCCGGCCTTGTAAGTTGATCTCATGAGCATGCGTTTCGGGGTTTTCGTCCCACAGGGCTGGCGCAACGATCTGGACGAGATCGCCGACCCGGTCGAGCAGTACGAGGCAATGACGAAGGTGGCGAAGCTGGCCGACGCCGGCCCGTGGGATTCGATCTGGGTCTACGACCATTTTCATACGTTCCCCGAGCCCACGATGAACACCACGTTCGAGGCCTGGACGGTGAGCGCCACCCTGGCCCGCGACACCAGCCGCGTCAACATCGGGCAGATGGTCGGCTGCAACGGTTATCGGCACCCGGCGCTCTATGCCAAAATGGCGTCCACCGTGGATGTGGCGAGCCGCGGCCGCCTGTACGCCGGCCTCGGCGCCGGATGGTACGAGCACGAATGGAAAGCCTACGGATACGAATGGTCCGAGGTTCCGGAGCGGATGGCCGCATTCCGTGAGGCCGTGCAGATCGTGCACAAGATGTGGACCGAGGACCGGCCCGTCTTCACCGGCAAGCATTACCACATCGACCAGCCCATCAACGAGCCGAAGGGCGTCCGCAAACCGCACCCGTCGTTCTGGCTCGGCGGCGGCGGCGAAAAGGTGACGCTCAAGCTGGTGGCGCAATACGCCGACGGCTGCAACCTGGGCAACGGTGACCCGGCGGTGATCGCCCCGAAACTGGCCGTCCTGCGCCAGCACTGCGACAACCTCGGCCGCGATTACGACCGGATCCGGAAGTCGACCAGCCTGAACCTCACGCTGAACGACACGACCGCCGACATGACCCGCAAGGTCGAGCAGATCGCGGAGGCCGGCGCCGATTACGTGATCGCCTACTTCCCGCGGGTGGCTTATGACCACGAGCCGCTGCTCCGGTTCGCCGAAGAGGTGATTCCGCAGTTCTCATAGCGAGCTGTAAGAAGTCGCCGGGCGTCTGGTCTGCCCCGGGCGCCTGGTCTGCCCGGGCGTCTGGCCTGCCCCGGGCGCCTGGTCTGCCCCGGGCGGCTGGTTTTGCCCCGGGCGTGTGTCTGTCCCGGGCCGTCTGGACTGCCCGGTCGCCTCGTCGCCCGCAGTTTCGCCCGCCGGGTGCACGGATCGCCGCGTCTGCGGCCGGGCGGCCTCGCGGCCTCGCCGAGCCCTTCCGCGTCACGATGGGTGACTGTCCACGGGGAGCGCTATGGGGTGTGCGGCATTCTGTGGGGCCTCCCACGTCCGCGGGTTTCCGGAAAGCGCCGGCTTTACCCCGGATGCCGGCACACCAGGTGACGATCACCAGCGCCGACTCCAAGATTCACTCAAGCTGAGTGGCATTCCGGAGGTGCCGAGCCGTAGCCGACGCAGGCTCTCGGACGTGGATGCCTGCCTGAGCGACGGCTGGAGGGGCGGCGAGCGGTGCCCGGGCGGCAGGCGATCCCGGGCGGTGGCGGTGGCGGTGCCGGGCGGTGGCGGTGCCGGGCGGTGGCGGTGCCGGGCGGCGGGCGGTGGTGGTGCCGGGCGGCTGGCGGTGCCCGGGGCGGCGGGCGGTGCGCGGCGGCGAGCGGTGGTGGATGCGTCACGTCTGGGGCGGAAGCGCCCGCACGCCGGATAGACTGGCATCCGCGCCTCACCGATGTGTGAGGCGTTTCGCGTGTCGACCAGGTGAGGGCAGACTGATTTTGGGTAGGCGGCGCCGATGCGGATAGCTGTGCTCGACGTCGGATCTCAGGCGGTCAACCTCGTCGTCGGCCGGAGCGGCTCCCGGCCCGACGCCAAGGCGGTGCACTCCTGGAAGCTGCGGACCCGCGTCGCCACGTGCATCGCGCCGGACGGCACCATCGACACGGACGGCCGGGCCCGAGTGGCGGCCGCGGTTGCCGAAGCGTCGAAGTACGCGCGGCGGGCCGGCGTCGAGGAGATCTTCGCGTTCGGGACGGCGGCGATCCGGGACTGCGCGAACCGGGACCGGGTGCTCGACCAGATCGAGAGCGAGTCCGGGCTCCGGCTGGGGATGCTCTCCGGCGTGGAGGAGGCCGAGCTGACGTTCCTGGCGGCGCGCAGCTGGCTGGGCCCGAAGGCGGGGCGGATGCTGCTGCTCGACATCGGCGGCGGCACCCTGGAGGTCGCGTCCGGAAAAGCCCAGCTGCCCGAGCTCGCGTTGTCGCTGCCGCTGGGCGCCGGCCGGATGACCAGGGAGTTCCTGTTCGACGGGGATCCGCCGTCGAGCGCGGCGGTGCGACGCCTGCGCCGGCACGTGCGTGATCAGATCCGTGAGGTGATCGTGCCCGGCGACTGGCCGGAACCGCGTGCCGTGGTGGCCGCGTCCCGGACGTTCTACCAGCTGGCCCGCCTCACCGGGGCCGCGCCGATGCGGCACGGCGCGCATCGATCGCGGCATGTGCAGCGCAAGCCGCTGCGCAAGTGGATCGAGCGGCTGTCCCGGCTGCCGAGCGCCGAGCGTCAGCGGCTGCCGGGCGTGTCGCCGCACCGCGCCCACCAGATTCTGGCCGGGTCGATCATCGCGTACGAGCTGCTCACGGCGTTCGACGAGAGCAGCGCCCGGATCTGCCCGTGGGGTCTGCGCGAGGGCATCCTGCTGCGCCGTCTGACCGACGAGTCCTGGTCGGCCGGCGGCGCGTCGTGGTGGCCGGCCCCGTGGTCGGCCCGCTGCCTCACCCCGGTGTAAAGGCCGCCGCCGACAGCACTCCGGCCGACGAGCGCCCCGGACGCAGCCCACCCGGCATTCCTACTTATCCTAGCGAGTATGGAATGTTGCACCCCATCAGCCGGAAGGCCGTCCACCCCGGTCCTCGCGCCGCTTCCCGGCGCCGGGGACCACCGGATCGAGCAGATCTCCGTGCCCAGCCAGACCTTCGCGATGGGCGACGCCCACGACGATGGGGTACGCGCCGACGGCGAGCAGCCGGTGCACGAGGTACGCGTCCCCGCGTTCACCATCGACGCCACCTCGGTGACGGTCGCCGACTTCCGGGCTTTCGTCACCGCCACCGGCTACCGCACCGACGCCGAGCAGTACGGCTGGTCCGCCGTCTTCCATCTCGCGCTGACCGATCCCGATCAGGTGGTCGGCCAGATGCAGGGCACCCCGTGGTGGCTCGGTGTCGAGGGCGCCGACTGGGCGCACCCGGGTGGCCCCTCGGACGTGGCCGCCGACGACCACCCGGCCGTGCACGTGAGCTGGAACGACGCCCACGCGTACTGCGCGTGGGCGGGCCGCCGCCTGCCGTCCGAGGCGGAGTGGGAGTGCGCGGCCCGTGCCGGCCTGCCGTCGCAGCGGTACCCGTGGGGGAACGAGCTGCCGGCCGGCGGCCATGCCCTCAACATCTGGCAGGGCAGCTTCCCGGCCGTGAACACCGGTCTCGACGGGTTCGTCACGACCGCCCCGGTGCGGACGTTCCAGCCCAACGGGTACGGGTTGTGGCAGCCGGTCGGCAACGTCTGGGAGTGGGTCGCCGACTGGTTCTCGCCGACCTACTACGCCGAGTCGCCGGTCGACGATCCGCAGGGGCCGCCGGAGGGCGCCGCGAAGGTGATCCGCGGCGGGTCGTACCTGTGCCACGACTCGTACTGCAACCGCTACCGCAACGCGGCCCGCTCCTCGAACACGCCGGACTCCTCGACCGGCAACATGGGCTTCCGCACCGCGTCGAAAAAATCTTGACGAAACGGTTGGCACTCACCCCCGTACAGTGCTAAAAAATGTCTTGTCGGCGCAGGTCAGAGGAAGCCTGCGAAGACACTCGGCGATGGTTGATGGCCGAGCGCCACGAGCCGCCGGAGCGTCCGGCGGCTGTCTTGAGGAGGTGGATCCGTGGTGCTGACTTTCGATCCTTTCCGTGAGTTCGACCGGCTCGCCGGGCAGATGCTGAGCGCACCCGTCGCGGGTGCGACCGCCACCGCGATGCCGATGGACCTCTACCGCTCCGGTGACCACTTCGTGCTGCACTGCGACCTCGCGGGCATCGACCCGGGTTCGGTGTCGGTGGACGTCGACGGCCGCGTGCTGACCATCCGGGCCGAGCGGTCCGCCCGCACCGACGCCGACGTGCAGTGGGTCCGCAGAGAGCGGGTCACCGGCACCTTCGAGCGCCGTCTCACGCTGGGCGAGGGCCTCGACCTGGACAAGATCTCGGCGACCTGGCAGGACGGTGTCCTCACCCTGACGATCCCGGTGGCGGAGGCGGCCAAGCCGCGCCGCATCGAGATCACCACCGGCCGGGCGCCCGCCCTCGAGGGCGTCACCACCAGCTGATTCTCCCCGCACCAGATCGGGCCGGCGGTGCGCCGGCCCGATCCTCTTCGCTATCGCAATCGTCCTCTGATATCAGGAACCCTGGGAGGACGCGGCCGGCTTGAGCAGCGGGACCCGCTCCCAGGCCCGGTGCTTGCCGAGCGCGGCGGCGAGCTGCTCCGCGTACGCCTTGCCGGCGTCAGCACTGCGCAGAATGCCCGGGGCCGCGGGGTCGATCCCGGCCGCGAGCAGCAGCTGCTCGCCGTCACCCCAGGCGCCGATCGCCTTGGCGTGCCGGAAGGCCTCCTGCAGCAGCACCGTCACCTGCAGGTCGACGAGCTTGCCGGCGCCACCGGCGACGACCACCGCGTCGAACTCCACCGACCGCGCGGTCTGGAACGTCCGCTCGACGATCTCCTTACCGTCCAGGATCCCGCCGATCGGTGCGATCACCCGCAGCACCACGCCGTGCGCCTTGAACGCCTTGCGCAGCGAGTCGATCCCGTCCAGGTCGGCGCCCGGGCCGGCGATCACGCCGACGATCCGGCCGGTGATCGGCCAGACCCGGTCGGTGATCTGGGCGAGCGCGGGCGACGGCACGACCTCGGCCGGCGGCGTGTCCTGCGGCGCGGGCAGGCCGAGGCCGGCGGCGACCTTCGCGGTCAGGCCGGCGTCCACCTTGGCGAGGACGGTCAGCATGCGTTCCCGGATCGGCGTCTCGTAGCACTTGCCGAGCTCGAAGGTGAACGCCTCGACCATGTGCTCCTGCTCCAGCGGGCTGAGGCTGTGGTAGAAGAGCGCGGCCTGGGAGTAGTGGTCGGCGAAGCTGGTCGGGTTCTCCCGGATCTTCTCGCCCTTCACCGGCTTCGGCAGGTGGACGTAGGCGCCCTTGTCCGGCGGGGTGGCCTCCGGCGCCGCGCCGTTGCCGAGGCTCGTCGGCAGATAGGGGGCGATGCCGCGGTGCACCACGCTCTGGTGCATGCCGTCGCGCAGGTTGTCGTTGACCGGCGCGTGCGGCCGGTTGATCGGCAGCTGGTTGAAGTTCGGCCCGCCCAGCCGGCTCAGCTGGGTGTCCAGGTAGGAGAAGAGCCGGGCCTGCAGCAGCGGGTCGTTGGTGACCTCGATGCCGGGGACCAGGTTGCCCATGTGGAAGGCGATCTGCTCGGTCTCGGCGTGGAAGTTGTCGGTGTTGCGGTTCAGCACGAGCTTGCCGATCGGCTGCACCGGCGCCAGCTCCTCCGGCACGATCTTCGTGGGGTCGAGCAGGTCGATGCCCTGGAACGTCTCGTCCGGGGTGTCCGGCATGACCTGGACGCCCAGCTCGTACTCGAAGAACAGGCCGGCGTCGATCGAGTCGGTGAGGTCGCGGCGGTGGAAGTCCGGGTCGACGCCCGCGGCGATCTGAGCCTCCTCCCAGGCCAGCGAGTGCACGCCGGCCACCGGCTTCCAGTGGAACTTCACCAGCGCCGTCTCGCCGGCCGCGTTGACCAGGCGGAACGTGTGGACGCCGAAGCCCTCCATGGTCCGGTAGGACCGGGGGATCGCCCGGTCCGACATCGCCCACATCACGTGGTGGGTGGCCTCGGTGTGCAGCGAGACGAAGTCCCAGAACGTGTCGTGCGCGGTCTGCGCCTGCGGGATCTCCCGGTCCGGGTGCCACTTGGCGGCGTGGATCAGGTCCGGGAACTTGATGCCGTCCTGAATGAAGAAGACCGGCATGTTGTTGCCGACCAGGTCGAAGTTGCCCTCGTCGGTGTAGAACTTGGTCGCGAACCCGCGCACGTCACGGACGGTGTCCGCCGATCCCCGGGAGCCGAGGACCGTCGAGAACCGTACGAAGACCTCGGTCTGCTTGTTCTTCTCGGCGAGGAAGCCGGCACGGGTGATCGACGCGGCGCTGCCGTACGCGGTGAAGACGCCGTAGGCGCCGGTTCCGCGCGCGTGCACCACCCGCTCCGGGATGCGTTCGTGGTCGAAGTGGGTGATCTTCTCGCGGAGGTGGAAGTCCTCCATCAGGGTCGGTCCCCGCGTGCCGGCCTTGAGGGAGTGATCAGTGTCCGGCAGCCGCACACCCTGACCGCTCGTCAGATACTCGCCGGTCTGCAGGCCGCGTTCGGGCGCGAGCGAGGCCTTCAGTGGCGTCGAGTCGGCAGGGTCGAGCGCAGCCGGGCTGGGAAGTGTCGGTTCAGGCATCGCTCTCTCTTTCCGGGCGTCCGTATGTGATCGCGTTGGCCTCCATACCCACGAAAAAGCGGACGGAACGTCTGCGTAGGGTCGAGCTTCATGAAACCTCAACTGCTGTCCGCGTGGGCCGGGCACTGGACCGGCGACGGCACCGGCGTGACAGTGATCCTCCCGCCGCCGGGCACGGTCGGTTCCGGCGAGGTGCGCGGTGGCGCCCCGGCCACCCGGGAGTTCGCGCTGCTCGATCCGATCCGGATGGTCGACCGGGTGGACGCCGTGGTGCTCTCCGGCGGCTCCGCGTTCGGCCTCTCCGCCGCCGACGGCGTGATGGACCTGCTGCGCTCGCGCGGCCTCGGCTTCCCCACGCCACTCGGCCCGGTCCCGATCGTCGTCGGCATGTCGATGTTCGACGCCTCGGTCGCGGGCACGCCACCAGGCGCCGCGGCCGGGCGCGATGCCGCGCTTGCCGCTTTCCGCGGCGACAAGTTCCTGGTGGGTACGGTCGGAGCGGGCGCCGGCGCCACATCCGGCAAATGGCGGGGCGGCGTGGCGCCGGGCGGGCTGGGCGTGGCACACGGCCGCTCCGGCGACGCGTCGATTGCCGTGGTCGCCGTGGTGAACGCGTGGGGCGACGTGATCGGCGCCGACGGCCGGCCGATGTTCGTCACCGATCGAGGCAGTGGGCCCGGGGTCGTCACCGATCGAGGCAGCGGGCCCGTGTCGGATCCGTTCGGCATGACGAACACGACGATCGCGGTGGTGCTGACGGATGCGGCGCTGAACAAGACGCAGTGCCAGTTGGTGGCGCAGAGCGGGCACACGGGGTTCGCGCGGGCGCTGTACCCGGCACACTCCCGCTTCGACGGTGATGCCGTGGTGGCGCTGGCCACCGGCCCGGTGGAGACTGACCTGGACCTGCTCCGAGTCGTCGCGGCCGACGTGACAGCCGAGGCCATCCGAGCCGCCGTCGACCGCTGACCACAGGCGTAGCGTGCGGAGAGGGCATGCGAATCATCTCGGTATCAGCGCGCATTGATCTCGTCGGCGGCGCGGGTCCACTGACAAAGCCAGAGGACTGCGGCCGGCACACGATGCGGCTCCCGTCGGCACCGACACGGACCACCGAAGCCTCCGCTGGCACGGCCACGGCACACCGAAGCCTCCGCCAGCACGGATGAGGGTCCACTGAAACCGGATCGGCGAGGATGAGGGCACCGATGCGGTGCGTGTGATTCCATCCCTGCCCGGGCACAGGTGAAAGCGCACGATGATGTTACGTGCGCCCTGGCCACTGCTACTGCCGTCGCCGTCGCCATCCCGAGCGCGGGCCGACCTCCGGCTCGGTAGCGTTGGGGCCACTGACGGGGCCGGCGGTCGCCCGCGCCGGAGGGACGCCGTCAGGTGCGGAAGATGACGGGACGGATTAACTGCGGTTGGGGAGGTGGTGCGCGTACCCGTTCTGGTAGTCATTAATGATGTTGGTTGACTTCGCCGCGCCGGTCGCGGCCTCACCGGCCGAGGCAGAGACGGCAGCCGTGTCGGCGGAGCAGGTCGGCTATGACGGATTTCTGGCCGCCGAGACCAAGCACGACGTCTTCACGACGCTCGCCCTCGTCGCGCGGGCGACGTCGCAGATCAGCTTGCAGAGTGCGATCGCCGTGGCTTTCGCGCGGAATCCGATGAACGTCGCGGTGCTGGCCAACGACCTGCAGTTGATCAGTGAGGGGCGGTTCCGGCTGGGGCTGGGATCGCAGGTCAAGCCGCATATCGAGCGACGTTTCGCGATGCCGTGGAGCCGGCCGGCCGCCCGGATGGAGGAGTTCGTGGCCGCGCTGCGGGCGATCTGGCACTCGTGGGCGACGGGTGAGCGGCTGATGTTCCGCGGTGAGTTCTACAAGCACACGCTGATGACCGACTTCTTCAACCCGGGACCGAATCCGTCCGGGAATCCGCCGGTCGAGGTCGCGGCGGTCGGCGAGCGGATGATCACGACGGCCGGGCGCGTCGCGGATGGTCTGCTGGTGCACCCGCTGACCAGTCCGACATATCTCCGCGAGCGGATCCTGCCGTGTCTGCGTGACGCGCGCGGTGGCAACCTCGACGGGTTCACGCTGCAGATGAGCGCCATGGTGGTGCTCGGCGCGGACCCGGCAGCGCGGGCCCGTGCCGAGCAGGCGGTGCGCGGGCAGATCGCCTTCTACGCGTCCACCCCGGCCTACCGTCCCGTGCTCGACCTGCACGGATGGGGCGATCTCGCGGATCGGCTCAACGTGCTGTCGCGGCGGCAGCGGTGGCTGGAGATGGCCGCGGAGATCACTGATGACGTGCTCGACGCGTTCGCGGTGGCCGGTGACGCGGCGGCGGTGGCCGCCGGCCTGAAGGACCGCTTCGGTACGGCGATTGATCGCGTTTCGCTATATACGCCATACGAGGCAGACCGCTACCAGATCGCCGCCGTCCGCTCCGCTATTCGCGCGTGACCTCGATCGAGTCGACGCGGTCGGGGTAGAACGCCACGTGGTTGGTGATCGGGGCGACCGCGTCGTAGGGCTCGGTGTACTCCCAGATCGCGTCGACCGACTTCTCCCCGCCGACGGGGATCGAGTAGTAACCGGCCTCACCCTTGTACGGGCAGTAGCTCGTCGTGGCGGTCCGCTCCAGCAGGGACTGGTCCACGTCGATGAGCGGCACGTACCGCACCGGCGGATAGTTGGCCTCCTGCAACAGCAGCGCGTTGCGGGAGTCGGCGACCACCTTGCCGGCGACCGTCACGACGACCCGGTCGGTGCTCGGCCTGATCGTGATCGGGTGGTCCGGTCCTGGTTGCAGCCGAGGCTTCCCGGTCATGGCTTTCCCCTCTCGTCGATGCCTGTCGAGCCTATTACGCTGATCTTGTGCCGACCCCCGCGATCGAAGCCGCAGCCGCCGCCGGAATCCCCTACGACGTCATCCGTCACGGGCCGGTGAGCAGCGTCGAGGAGGCCGCCCAGGTGCAGGGCGTCGAGGTCCGTGACCTGGTCAAGACGCTGGTGGTGCGCCGGGCCGAGGGGGAGTACCTGTTCGTGCTCGTCCCCGGCGACCGCTCCATCTCGTGGCCGAAACTCCGGGCGCTGCTCGGTGTGAACCGGCTCTCGATGCCGGACGCGGCCACCGCCAAGGAGGCCACCGGTTACGAGCGCGGCACCATCACGCCGTTCGGCTCGGTCACGGCCTGGCCGGTGGTCGCCGACGAACGCACCCGGGGGCGGACCATCAGCCTCGGCGCGGGGGAGCGCGGCCTGGGGCTGCGGGTTGCGGCTGACGCCGCGATCAAGGCCCTTGAGGGTACGTTCGCCGACGTCACCGATTAGTTCTTGAGCGCTGCCGCGACGGCGTCGGACAGTGGCGTCACCGGGCGGCCGATCAGCTTCGCCAGGTCGTCCCGGTCGGTGTCCAGGTGGCCGTCGACGATCAGGCCGTCGGTCTCCGCGAGCATCTGCGCGTAGTGGTCCGGCAGCCCCGCGCCGACCAGCACCTTCTGGTACTCGGCGACCGGCAGGTTCTGGTACGAGACCGGCTTGCCGCTCTGCTTCGACACCTCGGCGGCCAGCTCCGACATGGTGAACGGCTCGCCGCCCAGCTCGTAGACGCCGGGCTCGCCGGCGAGCAGCACCGCGGCCGCCGCCTCGGCGTAGTCGGCCCGGGTGGCCGCGGCGATCCGGCCGTCGCCGGCGCTGCCCGCGATGGCGCCGGTGGCCAGCGCCCCGGCGATGCTGCCCGCGTAGTTCTCGGTGTACCAGCCGTTGCGCAGCAGCGCGTGCGGGAGACCCGTCGCGGCCAGCTTCTCCTCGGTGCCCCTGTGCTCCGGGGCGAGGCCGAGCGGGCTGCTGTCCGCGCGCAGCAGGCTGGTGTAGGCCACGAAGCCGACCCCGGCCGCCTTCGCCGCGTCGATCACGGCGGTGTGCTGCGGGAGCCGCTTGCCCACCTCGTTGCCGGAGATCAGCAGGAGCCGGTCCACACCCGCGAACGCGGCGGCCAGGGTCTCCGGACGGTCGTAGTCGGCCTCGCGAACCTGCACCCCGCGCGCCGCGAGGTCGGCGGTCTTGGTGGTGTCGCGCACCGTCGCGACGATGTCGCCCGGGGTGGCGCCGCGCGCGATCAGCGCGTCGACGACGAGGCGGCCGAGCTGGCCGGTGGCACCGGTGACGGCAATGGTGGTCATGGGGGGAGCTCCTTCTAGGTGAGTGCTGCGTTGAAGCATGCACTAACTTTTTGAAAGTGCCAACTCGGAGACGGTATCGTCTTTCTCATGAGCGACACGGTTGATGACCTGATCCCGAGCGTCTTCGCCCGTGACTGCGCGTCCCGGGGCGTGCTGACCGACGTCACCGGCCGCTGGGGCACCCTCGCTCTCGCCGCTCTGCACGAGGGGTCGTTCCGATTCAACGCGCTGCGCCGCAAGGTCGACGGCGTGAGCGAGAAGATGCTGGCCCAGACACTTCAGTCGCTGGAACGTGACGGCCTGGTCCGGCGCGAGGTGCAGGCCACCATCCCGCCGCGGGTGGAGTACAGCCTGACCGACCTCGGACAGCGCGTCGCCGCCCAGTTGGTAAACCTGATCGATCTGCTGGAGGGTGAGATCAACACCATGCGGGCGGCGCAGGAACAGTACGACCAGCTGAGATAAGTTTCGGTCGTGAGTCCTTCTATTCAGACCGACGTCCCGCCCTCCGGCACCGGCTGCGCCGAGTGCCTCGACACCGGCGGCTGGTGGTTCCACCTGCGCCGCTGTGCCGAGTGCGGCCACATCGGCTGCTGCGACACCTCGCCGTCCCAGCACGCCACGGCGCACTACAAGAGCAGCGGGCACCCGATCATCCAGTCCTTCGAGCCGGGTGAGGACTGGTTCTGGGACTACACGACCGAGCAGGCCGGCAGCGGCCCCGAGCTCGCACCGCCGACCAGCCGCCCCGATTCCCAGACGGTCCCCGGACCGGCCGGAGCGGTTCCGGCGGATTGGCGCAACAAGATCCATCGGTGACGTAGGATCAGATCGTCCGCTTCCGGACTTCCTGTTCGCCGAAACTTCAGTCCTCAGATGTATCCGTGCGTGGCCGATGGAACGT
Organism: Actinoplanes sp. NPDC023936; assembly: GCF_040639325.1. Lineage (NCBI taxonomy): Bacteria > Bacillati > Actinomycetota > Actinomycetes > Micromonosporales > Micromonosporaceae > Actinoplanes > Actinoplanes sp. NPDC023936. Next base: position 102,223 of record NZ_JBEZZR010000029.1, read on the forward strand.
GCGTCGGACCATGGATGGAGGGCAGATGCGCGGCTTACAGAACATCGGCATAGCCAAGAGGCTTGGTGCCATCGTCGCCACGGGCGCCGTCGCCCTCGGGACGATGGCGACGATCACGTTGACCGGCCAGAACTCACTGGCAGACCAGGCCGAGGAGATCCGTAGTCTGGAAGCCGGCCTCGCGGCCCTCAACCACCTGAACAACCGGCAGAGCGAGCTCAAGGTCGACGCGTACCGGGCGGCGCTCGGGCACGACGTCAGCGGCGACGTGAAGGACGACGTCCAGTCGGCCGTGGACGCCGCCGACGCGGTGGTCGTCTCCGGCCTTCCGGCCGACATCGTCACCGAGTTCAACGGCTACCGGTCGGACTTCGACGACTTCAACACGTTCATCACCGAGTTCGTGACGGCCGGTGTGGCCGACCCGTCCTCGGTGGTGAATCGCACCGACGAGATCGCCGAGCGCAACGATGTCACCGACGGTGAGCTGGACACCCTCACCGAGACGGTGGAGTCCCAGGTCACGACGCAGAAGGCCGAGATGGCCAGCACCACGTCGTCGGTCCGCAACACCGCGATCATCGTGGCGCTCCTCGCGCTGGCCCTGCTGATCGGCATGGCCGTCCCGATGGTCCGCTCGATCCTCAACCCGATCCGCAAGCTCGGCGTCGTGATCGACGCCCTGGACCGGGGCGACCTCACCGTGCGCAGCGGCATCACCAGCCTCGACGAGCTCGGCACGATGGCCGCCAGTTTGGACCGCTCGCTCGACAAGGTGCAGAACTCGATGCAGACCATCGCCAAGGACGCCGACAAGCTGGCGACCGCGTCGACTCAGCTCGCCGCCGTATCCGGGCAGATCGCCGACGCCGTCGACAACACCGACCGGCAGAGCAGCTCGGCCACCGTCGAGGCCGACGAGATCTCCCGCAACGTGCAGACCGTCGCCGCCGGCTCCGAGGAGATGGGCCTGTCGATCCGCGAGATCTCCCGCAACGCGGCCGACGCCGCGCAGGTCGCCTCGATCGCGGTCTCCGAGGCCGCCGCCGCCACCGAGACCATCCGCAAGCTCGGCGAGTCGTCCGCCGAGATCGGCAACGTCATCAAGCTGATCACCAGCATCGCCGAGCAGACCAACCTGCTCGCCCTCAACGCCACCATCGAGGCCGCGCGGGCCGGCGAGATGGGCAAGGGCTTCGCGGTCGTCGCCAGCGAGGTCAAGGACCTGGCCCAGGAGACCGCCCGCGCCACCGAGGACATCGGCGCCCGGGTCACCGCGATCCAGCAGGACACCGGCGGCGCGGTCGAGGTCATCAACCGCATCTCCGAGGTCATCGCCCAGATCAACGACTTCCAGACCACGATCGCCTCGGCGGTCGAGGAGCAGACCGCCACCACCGGCGAGATGTCCCGCAGCATCGCCGAGGTGGCCGCCGGCTCCAGCCGGATCGCCGCCAACATCAGCGACGTCTCGTCGGCGAGCGCGGCCACCGTCGGTGGCGTCGCGCAGACCCGTCAGGCCAGCGAGGAGGTCTCGCGTACCGCTGAGGAGCTGCGCGGCCTGGTCGGCGCGTTCAAGTTCTGATCTTCGATCCCGGACAGAGAGCCGGTCGCCCTCCGGGGCGGCCGGCTCTTTTCTCATGCCGCTGTGCGCCCTGCCGATGAGGGGCGTATGCGTACCGCGATCGACGACTCACTCCGGTCGCGTCGCCGTACCATCGAGACCGCCGCCCTGGTGTCCCGCAGCATCGGCCTGCTCTACACGATCGTCTATGTGGCCGGGGTCGGCGGCTGGGCGCCGCCGCACGTCAGCGCCGGGATGCAGGTCGTCTGCTGGATGGGCATCGGCGCGATGTCGACGGCGAACGTGCTCGCCTGGTTCGGCCGCCGCAGGCCGGATTCCCGCTGGTACTCACCGTTCAGCGCCCTGCAGATCGCCCTCGACACGCTCACCATCGTGGCGTTCGTGGTGGTCGCCACGCGTGAGACACCGCAGGCCACCTGGCCCCTGCTCGGCCTCACCATCACCATCGCCGCGATCCGGCACCGCCTGCTCGGCGCCATGCTGGTCTACCTGGTGACGACGGTGGCGTACGCCGTGATGACGCCGGCGTCCGCCTCGTACGACATCGCCCTCGTGGTCGGCGTCAACCTGATGCTCGCGGTCATCAGCGGAACCCAGTCGACCGCCTTCTCCCGGCAGCTGCTCGCCCTGCAGGAGACCCGGCAGGCGCTGCATCACCAGGCCAATCACGATTCGCTGACGGGTCTGCCCAACCGCAGCCAGCTGGCGGAGTACGCGGCCTCGCGCTCCGGGCAGCCGCTGGGGGTGTTGCTGCTCGATCTGAACGGGTTCAAGCAGGTCAACGATGATTATGGGCATGCGGCGGGGGATCAGCTGCTGCATGAGGTGGGTGTGCGGTTGCGTGCGGCGCTGGGTTCCCGCACCGGTGGTTCTGGTGGTTCTGGTGGTTCTGGTGGTTCTGGTGGTTCTGGTGGTTCGGGTGGCTCGGGTGGCTCGGGTGGGGTCGGCTGTGGCGATCTCGCTGGGCGTCTCGGGGGTGACGAGTTCCTGGTGTTGCTCCCGGACGCCGACGCTGCCCGGGCCGCCCGGGTCGCGGACCGTATCCGCGACGCGATCCGCCAGCCGGTCCGCATCGCCGGGGACCGGGAGGTGACCGTCGGGGTGAGCATCGGCGTGGCCTTGCGTCCGGCCGGTGCCGAGACGACCTTGGACGCGCTGACCGCCGAGGCGGACGGGGAGATGTACCAGGAGAAACGCGCCCGCAACCTGGCCGCTTGATCGCTCCGGGCGCGGTCTTGCCGGTTTCTGGGCACACGGTCTTGCCGGCCCTTGGGCACACGCGAGCCGTAGTTGGAGCAGGTTATCCGGGCGTGTTGGCTGTGTGAGCTACGGCTCGGGTTGTCGGGCCGTAGCTGGGGCAGGTCATCCGGCCGTGTTGGCTGTGTGAGCTACGGCTTGGGTTGTCGGGCCGTAGCTGGGGCAGGTCATCCGGCCGTTTTGGCTGCCTGAGCTACGGCTCGCGTCACTGGGCCGTAGCTAAAGCAGGTTATTCGGGCGTTGTGGCTGTGTGGGCTACGGCTCGGACCGGCGGCCGTAGCCGGCGCATGATCGTATTGCGCCAGGTGCCGGGAATCGCGCGGCGCTCTGCCGGATAAATCCGAGAAGTGTCGTCTCGGTCGGGCGATCGGCGGTCACTTCCAGCTGGTCAGCACCTCGGACACCGTGGTCTCCCGAGGTGCGCTCGGGACGGCCGCCGGTGTGCGGGTGAATCGCGGTGCCGGCGCCGGCTGGCGCACCCCGTTCACCTCGACGAACGTTCCGCGGATCGCGTTGTGCGGATGCTCCGCCGCCTCGGCCGGGGTGAGCACCGGGCTCACGCAGGCGTCCAGTTCCGCGAAGACCGCGGCCCACTCGTCCCGGGTCCGCGTCGCGAATCGTTTGGTGAAGATCCGCCGCAGCTCGGGCCAGTCGGACCGATTCATCTGGGCCGGAAGTTCGTCCTCGGCGAGCCCCAGCCCCTGGAGCAGGGCCGCGTAGAACTGCGGTTCGAGCGCGCCGACCGCGAGATAGCCGCCGTCCGACGCCCGGTACGTGTCGTAGAACGGCGCCCCGCCGTCGAGCAGGTTCTCCCCGCGCCCGCCCCGCCACATGCCGCCCGCGATCATGCCGTGCAGGAACGTCATGAGCAGCGCCGATCCGTCGACCATCGCGGCGTCCACGACCTGGCCCTGCTGGGAGCGTTCCCGTTCGTGCAGAGCGGCGAGGATCCCGACGGCCAGCAGCATGCCGCCACCGGCGAAGTCGGCGAGCAGGTTGATCGGCGCGTGCGGGGGCTGACCCGGGCGGCCCAGCGGTTCGAGGGCTCCGGCGATCGCGAGGTAGTCGATGTCGTGGCCGGCGGCGGCGGCCAGTGGACCGTCCTGGCCCCAGCCGGTCATCCGCCCGTACACCAGTCGGGGGTTGATCTTCAAGCACTCGTCGGGGCCGAAGCCCAGACGCTCGGCGACCCCCGGCCGATAGCCCTCGACCAGGACGTCCGCCTGCGCGGCGAGGCTCAGCAACGCCTCGCGTCCCTCGCCGCTCTTGAGGTCGAGCGTGACCACGCGGCGGTTGCGCTGCAGCGGACCGGCCAGTCCGGTTCCGCCGGGGCGGTCCACCAGGACGACGTCGGCGCCGAGGTCGGAGAGGATCATGCAGCCGAACGGGCCGGGAGCGAGGCCGGCCAGTTCGACGACCTTGATTCCGTGCAGTGGTCCTTCACGGTCAGAGGACACGCGCGATCAGCTCCCTCATGATCTCGTTCGTGCCGCCGTAGATCTTCTGGACCCGAGCGTCCGCATACATCTTCGCGATCGGGTACTCGGTGGTGTACCCGTAGCCGCCGAAAATCTGCAGGCAGCGGTCGACGACCTCACACTGGCCCTCGGTGAGGTAGAGCTTCGCCATGGCCGCGGTCGCCACGTCCAGCTCACCACGCGCATGACGCTGGATGCAGTCATCCAGAAAGATCCGAGATGCCCGGGTACGGGTGGCGCAGTCGGCCAGCACCATCCGGGTGTTCTGGTGACCCAGCAACGGCTTGCCGAACGCGTGACGCTCCTTGGCGTACGCCGTCGCCAGCTCCACGGCACGCTGCATCGCGGCGACCGCGCCGACGGCGATGACCAGGCGTTCCTGGGGGAGCTGCTGCATCAGCTGGATGAAGCCGAGGTTCTCCGCGCCGCCCAGCAGGTTGGCGGCCGGCACCCGCATCTCATCGAAGAACAGCTCTGCCGTGTCGTTGGAGTGCAGGCCGATCTTCTCGATGGTCCGTCCCCGCCGGAAGCCCGCGGGATCGTTCCTCAGGTCGCAGATCAGCAGCGAGATGCCACGGGCTTTCGCGGACTGATCGGTCTTCACCGCGAGGATCAACAGGTCCGCCAGATACCCATTGGTGATGAAGGTTTTGGACCCGGTGACCATGTAGTCGTCGCCGTTACGGACCGCACGGGTCCGTATCGCCTGCACGTCCGAACCGCCGTCCGGTTCGGTCATCCCGATGGCGCCGATCAACTCGCCGCTGACCAGGCCGGGCAGCCACTGCTGTCTCTGCTCCTCGGTCCCGTAGTGGCTGATGTACCCGGTGACGATGCCACTGTGCACGGCGATGCCGAGGCTCCCCTCGCCGGCCAGTGTCTGTTCGTGCAGCAGCACGGCTTCGTGGGTGAAGTCGCCGCCCCCGCCGCCGTACTGTTCCGGCACCGAGAGGCCGAGCAGGCCGAGTTCGCCGGCGCGCCGGTAGTGCTCGCGGTCGGGGTGGCCCTGCTTCTCGAGGCGGCCGGCATGCGGGACCACCTCCTTCGTGAAGAAGGAGCGGGCCAGCTCGGCAAGGTCATCGTGTTCCGGCTTGCGCCACGGCTCGGTGTAGCCGTCCAGTCCAGGCGTCGACATCGATACACTGTCGATCGCTATTGGCGATGTGTCAACAAGCGACGTATGAATTGCTTGGATTCATCTGTACGCCCGATCAACAGTTGATTAATCATGTTGACGCGATCGTGTTGACTGATCAAGACATCGATGCAGTACCGATCGCGGGTCAACATGAATCGACGTGGCGCGCTGACATCGTCAGGTGATGTGGCCAGTGGTGACGTAGTGTCACGAGGTGCATGTCGAGGCGAGCCGCCGCCGGCGGATGGAACCGGACACCCGTCGAGGTGAGATCTTGACGGTGGCTGTCCGGTTGTTCGGGCGCCGTCCTTATTCAGACGTCTCGACAACAGATGTGGCCCGTGCTGCGGGAGTGGCCCGTGGTCTCGTCAACCACTACTTCGGTACGAAAAAGGACTTATACCTGGAAGTCGTCCGAGTCATGCTGACAGTGCCCGCCGTCGCACTGGAGCAGATCCCGCGGGACGAACCACTCGAACAGCGCGTCGACGCGATCGTCAACTGGTTCCTCGACGTCGTCTCCCGGCACAGCACGTCATGGCTGGCCGCGGTCAACGCCGGCGGCATGGCCGGTGATGCTGAAGTGGACGCCGTGATTGCTGAGGCGATCGATGTCGCTGCGGACGATGTGCTGGATGCGGTCGGACTGGGCGATGGTGCCAGTGAGGCGCTGCGAGGCATGGCCCGGTCATACGTGGGGCTGGCGGTGTTCACGGGACGGGAGTGGCTGCAGCGCGGCGTGTTGAGCCGGGAACAGGTGCACGCGCTGCTGGCGACCACCTTGCTGAACCTGGTGGAACGGGTGTTCCCCCGGGCGCGATGACGGACCGCGCGGTCCGGACCATCCGGTCCCACCACCGGACTGGACATCGCGCGGACTGGACAACATCGCGCGGACTGGACAACATCGCGCGGACTGGACAACATCGCGCGTGGACTTGAGAACGTCGCGCGTGGACTGGACAGCGTCGCGCGTGGACTGGACATCGCGCGTGGACGACAGCGCCTGCGGACTGGACATCGCGCGTGGACCGGCGGAATGTCGGTGCATGGGCAGCTATCGGGAGGCATACGCGCGCAGCATCAACGACCCGGACGGTTTCTGGCGTGACGCGGCCGGCGCCATTGACTGGGAACGATCACCGGAGCGGATCCTTGACGACACCGAGGCGCCGATCTTCCGGTGGTTCTCCGACGGGACACTCAAAACGTGCTGGAACGCCCTGGACCGGCATGTCGGGACGCGCGGCGACCAACTTGCGTTGATCTACGACAGTCCGGTCACGACGGTGGTGCGCTCCTACACGTACCGGGAAATGCGCGATCAGGTCGCGCTTTTCGCCGGCGCCTTGCGCCGCATCGGGGTGGAGGCCGGCGACCGGGTCGTCATCTACATGGCGATGGTGCCGGAAGCGGTCGTCGCGATGCTGGCCTGTGCGCGGATCGGCGCGGTCCACTCTGTCGTGTTCGGCGGGTTCGGCGCGCGTGAGCTGGCGGCTCGGATCGACGACGCGCGTCCGAAACTGATTATCGCGTCATCGTGCGGCATCGAAGCCGGGAAAATCGTGAAATATCAGTCCATGTTGGATTCGGGGTGTGATGAGGCGGCGCACGTGGCCGATCGGCGGATCATCCTGCAGCGCCCCCAGGCGCCGTTCGAGCTCAGAAAAGGCGACCTGACCTGGGACGACGCCCTCGACGGCGCGGAGCCGGCCGACTGTGTGCCGGTGCGCGCCACCGATCCGCTCTACATCCTCTACACGTCCGGCACGACCGGCCGGCCCAAGGGCGTGGTGCGCGACAACGGCGGCCACGCGGTCGCCCTGCGCTGGTCGATGGAGAACATCTTCGGGGTGCGCCCCGGCGACGTCTTCTGGGCGGCCTCGGACGTCGGCTGGGTGGTCGGGCACTCGTACATCGTCTATGCGCCGCTGCTCACCGGCGCCACCACGATCCTGTACGAGGGCAAACCGGTCGGCACCCCGGACGCCGGAGCGTTCTGGCGGGTCGCCGAGGAGCACCGGGTGTCGGTGCTGTTCACCGCGCCGACAGCTATCCGGGCGATCCGCCGCGAGGACCCGGACGGCAAGCTGACGGCGGGACGCGACCTGAGCGACCTGCGGCTGCTGTTCCTGGCGGGGGAGCGGCTGGACACGCCGACGTACACGTGGGCGGGTGATCTTCTGGGCATCCCGGTGATCGACAACTGGTGGCAGACCGAGACCGGCTGGCCGATCGCGGCCAGCCCGCGCGGCCTCGAGGACCTGCCGACGCGGCCGGGCTCGCCGTCGGTGCCGATGCCCGGCTATCGGGTCCGGGTCGTCGACGCCGCCGGCGCGGACGTGCCACCCGGCCAGGAGGGCTCGATCGTGATCGGGTTGCCGCTGCCGCCCGGGTGCCTGCCGACGCTCTGGGGCGACGACGAGCGGTTCGTGCGCTCCTACCTGTCGGCGTTCCAGGGCAACTACCTGACCGGCGACGGCGGCTTCGTCGACGCCGACGGTTATCTGTACGTGCTGGGCCGCACCGACGACGTGATCAACGTGGCCGGTCACCGGCTCTCCACGGGGTCGATGGAGGAGGTCCTGTCCGCGCATCCGGCGGTCGCCGAGTGCGCCGTGATCGGCGTCAGCGACCCGCTGAAGGGCCAGGTCCCCCGCGGGCTCGTGGTGGCGAAAGCCGGGATGACCGCGGACCCGGCGGAACTCGTCGCGTTCGTCCGCGAGCGGATCGGCGCGGTGGCCGCGCTGCGCCGGGTCGACGTCGTGACGGCGCTGCCGAAGACCCGCTCGGGCAAGATTCTGCGCGGCACGATGCGGGGGATCGCGGACGGCCGCGAGGAGCCGGTCCCGTCCACGATCGAGAACCCGGACGTGCTGGACGCCCTGCGCCCGATCCTGCGACGTCAGACCTGAGGGGTCGGTGTGCGGCGCCGGCGGTGACCGGGGAGCCGGCGCCGCACACCGAGTCAGTGGGTGGAACCGCCCGGCCCGTACGCGGTCAGGAACCTGTCCCGGAAGGCGTTCATCGGCCAGACCGGGGCGTCGGTGGCCGGCTTGAGGCCGGTCGTCCAGCCCCAGCTGTCGATCCGCTTGAGCACCGCCGGATCCTTGGCGACCACGGTGATCGGGACGTCGTGGCTGGCGTTCTCGCCGGAGACCACCTTGGACGGCTGGTGGTCGCCGAGGAACACCAGGACGAGGTCGTCGTCGCCGTACTTCCGGACCCAGTCGAGCAGAGTCGTCAGCGTGTATTGAATCGACTTGCCGTACGCGGCGCGGACCTTGGGCGTGCTGCCCCAGATGTCGGCCTTCTTCGGCGCGTTCGCGACGATGCCGTCGTAGATCGAGCCGTCGCCCACCTGCTCCCAGTCCAGGAACTCCGGGATCGGCGCCCACGGGGTGTGGCTGGAGACCAGCGGCATCTCCACCATGAGCGGCCGGCGGCCGGGCTTGGCGTACTCAAGTTCGGTGAACTTCTTCAGCGTGTACTGGTCGGGCATCGGCGCCCAGCTGAACTTCGGGCCCTGATATCCGAGGTTGCGGCTGTCCCAGACCCGGTTGTAGCCGTAGAACGTGCCTTCCGGCCAGGCCCGGGTCGCGCCCGGCATGACGCTCACGGTGTCCCACTGGGCGCCCCGGAACGCGCTGGTCAGGGTGAGCCGGTTGCTCGCGGTCAGGTTGCGGTACCGGCTCTGGTTATTGATCCAGAGGCCGGAGAGCAGGGTCGAGTGGGCCAGCCAGCTGCTGCCGCCGAACGTCGGCGAGGTGAGCCAGCCGCTGCGCGCCGCGAACCCGGCGGCGGTGAGCTGGGCGGCGCCGCGATCGAGCACGGCGTCGACGCCGGGCGCCAGCTCGGGGGACTCGACCGCGTTGCGCCCGTAGCTCTCCACGAAGGTGAAGATGACGTCCTTGCCGGCCAGCCCGGTGAGCATCCGGTCGGCGGGCGTGGCGCCGAACGGGTCGTTCTTGATCTCGTTGGCGAAGGCGGCGCTGTTGGCGATGCCGGCCTTGGCCTGCCGGGCCCGGTCGTAGGCGTAGGTGACGCTGCTGCGGGCCGCGATCGGCACCTTCGGGACGACCTGCACCCCGACCAGGAAGGCGGCGATCCAGGCGGCGGCGATCCCGCTTGCGGTGTACGCGGAGACCCGCCGATGCCGCCCGATCAGGGACGCGACCCGGAGGACCGCCCAGGTGGTGACGCTGAGAACGGCGACCGGCAGCAGCACGACGGCGGCGATCGCCCCGTAGGCGGAGGCCTGGCCGTAGGAGTCGCGGATGAAGCCGTACGTGTCGTCGAAGAGGATCCAGTCGAGGACCGGGTCGAACGGGCGGTTCAGGATCTCGAACCAGCCCATGTCGAGGGACTTCTCGACGATCAGCCAGCCGAGGACGAGGCCGCCGATGACGGCGAGGATCTTCCGGGGGCGGCGTGGCACCACGATCAGCAGCGCGATGCCGAGGGCGGCCTCGATCGGGATACGGGCGAAGCCACCGAGGCTGAGCCGTTTGAGCACGTTCGGATAGACGAGTGCGGCGAAGACGATGACGCAGGCCAGGACGGTCAGAGCCAGCTGGAAACGCGGGTGACCCAGCAACCGCCGTACCCGATGGGGCTCTTTCGGCGGCGCCGCCGCCGGGGTCTCCGCCGCGGGCGGTTCCGCGGTGTCGGAAGCGAGCGCGGTGTCGGAAGCGGGCGGATCGGCGAGGTCTGTCGGCTGCACGTCATGGGGAACGGACAGCCCGCCGCGATAGTTCAAAAGCGGTCGCCGGTCACAGCCCCTTGCCTAACTCCTATTTTGGCTATAGGAATAATGGCCAAGGGCGAAACTGGAGGTTCCCGCATGACACTGCAATTGGCTGTCGCCTTGGACGGGGACTCGTTCGCCGCCGCCGACTGGGTCGGCTGGGCGCGGCAGGCGGACGAGGCGCGGCTCGACTTCGTGACGTTCGACGACCAGTTCGGGCGGCGCGGCCCGGACGCGGTGCTGACCGCGGCCCGGGTCGCCCCGCTGACCCGCCACATCGGGCTGGTTCCGGTCGCCACCACCACGCACACCGAGCCGTTCCACCTCTCCACGGCGCTGGCCACGCTCGACTACGCGAGCAAGGGCCGGGCCGGCTGGCAGGTGCGGGTCTCCGGCGACCCGGCCGAGGCGGCGCTGCTCGGCCCTTGCTCGCCCCTCGGCGTCGACGAGCTCTTCGAGGAGGCCGTCGACGCGGTCGAGGTGGTGCGGCGGCTCTGGGACAGCTGGCAGGACGACGCGATCATCAAGGACGTCACGACCGGGCGGTTCATCGATCGGGACCGGCTGCACTACATCGCGTTCGACGGCAAGTACTTCTCGGTGAAGGGCCCGTCGATCGTGCCGCGGCCGCCGCAGGGCCAGCCGGTGGTGGCCGCCCTCGCGCACGGCCCGCAGGCCTGGCAGTTCGCGGCCACCGCGGCCGACCTGGTCTTCATCACGCCGGCCGACGCCGACGACGCCGCCAAGATCAAGTCCAGGCTGGACCCGGGGCTGAAGGTGTTCGCGGACATCGGGGTGTTCTTCGGCCCGGGAGCGGCGCCGTCCGACGCCGCCGTCTTCACCGGTACGGTTCCGCAGCTCGCCGACCTGATCGGCGGCTGGGCCGCGTCCGGCATCGACGGCATCCGGCTGCGTCCCGGCCTGCTCAGCCGCGACGTCGGCGAGATCACCCGGGAGCTGGTGCCGGAGCTGCGCCGCCGCGGCCTGTTCGAGCCGTCGGCCGCCGTCACCCTGCGCGAACGGCTGGGCCTGCCGGTCGCCATCAACCGTTACGAGCGGCGCGCTGCCAACGGCGGCGCCGCGGGCGCCGCGCGCCCGGAGGGAGTCCCCGTTGCCTAAGCAGATCATTCTCGCCGCGCACTTCCCGGGCGTGAACAACACGACGGTCTGGAGCGACAGCCGATCCGGCAGCCAGATCGAGTTCGACTCCTTCGCATACCTGGCCCGGACCGCCGAACGCGGCAAGTTCGACTTCTTCTTCCTCGCCGAAGGGCTCCGCCTGCGCGAGCAGCGCGGGCTCATCCACGACCTGGACGTGGTCGGCCGGCCGGACACGCTGACGGTCCTGGCCGCCCTCGCCGCTGTCACCACCCACCTGGGCCTGGCCGGGACGCTGAACGCCACCTATCACGAGCCCTACGAGCTGGCCCGGCAGCTGGCCACCCTCGACCACCTCTCCGGCGGGCGGGCCGCGTGGAACGTGGTCACCTCGCCGGGGGCGTTCTTCGGGGAGAACTTCCGGCGCGGCGGGTTCCTCGACCACGCGGACCGATACGTCCGGGCGGCCGAGTTCATCGAGGCCGCGCGGACGCTGTGGGACAGCAACGGATCGGACTTCTCGATCACCTCGTCGCAGTTCGACATCGCCGGTCGCTTCGGGGTGCCGCGCAGCCCGCAGGGACACCCGGTCGTGCTCCAGGCCGGCGACTCCGAGGGCGGCCGCGAGCTGGCGGCCCAGCACGCCGACGCGATCTTCTCCCGGCACCACCAGCTGGAGGACGCGCGGGTCTTCTACCGCGACGTCAAGCAGCGGGTGATCAGACACGGTCGCGACCCGGACAGCCTGAAGATCATTCCGGGCGTCTCCTACGTGCTGGGGGACAGCGACGCCGACGCGCAGGAGAAGGCGCATCACATCCGGCGTCAGCAGGTCAGCCCGCAGACGGCGATCCTGTTGCTGGAGCAGCTCTGGAACCGGGACCTGTCCGCCTACGACGCGGACGGGCCGCTCCCGGAGATCGATCCCCTGCTCGACGAGGACGACACGATCATCAAGGGCCGCGCCGGCATGTACCCGGACCGCCTGAAGACCGCCGCCGAGTGGCGGGCGCTCGCCGAGGCCAAGAAGCTGTCGATCCGTGACCTGATCATCGAGGTGACCGGGCGGCAGAACTTCATCGGCACCGCGGAGCGGGTCGCCGAGCAGCTCGACGAGTACGTCCAGACCGACGCCTGCGACGGCTTCATCCTGGTCTCACACCTGACCCCGGCGGGCCTGGACGACTTCGTGGACCAGGTGGTCCCGCTCCTGCAGGAACGCGGCGTCTTCCGGACCGAGTATTCCGGCGGGACGCTGCGGGACAACCTCGGCCTGTCGAAAGGGCGGTAAGCCACCATGTCCGTTCCCCTCTCCGTGCTCGACCTCTCGCCGCTCGTCTCCGGTGACCGCGGACCCGCCGACGCCCTGCGCCGGACCCTCGACCTGGCCCGCAACGCCGAACAGTTCGGCTACCACCGGTACTGGGTCGCCGAGCACCACTTCACCCCGGGCGTGGCCAGCTCCCAGCCGGCGCTGCTGCTCGGCCAGATCGCGGCCGCCACCGATCACATCCGGCTCGGCTCCGGCGCGGTGCAGACCGGCCACCAGACCGCACTGACCATCGTGGAGCAGTTCGGCCTGCTCGACGCCCTCTACCCGGGCCGCTTCGACCTCGGCATCGGCCGCTCCGGCCAGGCCAAGAACGAGGTGCTGCGGGAGAAGGCGAAGAACGCCGAACCGCAGGAGGAGCGCGTCGTCGACGGCCTGCTCATCCCGAAGCCGTTCTCCTGGGCGCCGATCTTCGCCTCCAAACGCACCGCCCTCGCCTCCGGCCTGCTCACCCTGCCCGGCGCCGAGTCGCTGCCGCTGAACGAGGTCCTGGACCAGATCTTCGCGCTGCTCGGCGGCCCGGTCAGCGACGGCGAGGGGAACGAGGTCACCGCCGTTCCCGGCGCCGGCGCCGACCTCCAGGTGTGGCTGCTCGGCTCCAGCGGCGGCGAGAGCGCCCGGACGGCCGGCGCCCGGGGCTTGCCGTTCGCCGCCAACTACCACGTCGCCCCGGCGAAGGTGCTGGAGGCGGCTGACGCGTACCGGGACAGCTTTGTGCCCTCGGCGACGCTGAGCGCGCCGCGCCTGATGGTCTCGGCCGACGTGCTGGTCGCGGAGGACGACGAGACGGCTCGGCGCCTGGCGGCGCCGTTCGCCCTGTGGGTGCACAGCATCCGGACCGGGCTCGGCGCGGTGCCGTTCCCCAGCATCGAGGAGGCTTCCGGGTACGCGTGGACGGAGGAGGCCCGCGCACGGGTGGCCGACCGGGTCGACACGCAGTTCGTCGGCTCGCCGCAGACGGTGGCCGAGCGGTTGCGCACCTTGCAGCGGGTGACCGGCGCCGACGAGCTGCTGATCACCACGATCGCCCACCGGCACGCGGATCGGGTCCGCTCCTACGAGCTGCTCGCCAAGGAGTGGCGCGGCTAGCCGGCGGACCGTCAGCACGATCTCCCGGCTCCACGGCTTGCCGGACCGCGCGGTCCCGAGCACGGGGGCGCCGCGCTGCCTGGCGCGTCACTGATCCCCCGGATGATTGACGGATCCGGATCCTGGCCGGTTGCCGGGCCGGCCCGGGCCACCATCAGCGTGTGGAGTTACGGCAGCTGAGCTATGTGGAGGCGGTGGCCCGTTACGGCGGGTTCACCCGGGCCGCCGAACGTCTGCACGTCGCCCAGTCGGCGGTGTCCGCCCAGATCAAGGCCCTCGAGGCGGAACTCGGGCTGGCACTGTTCGCCCGCACCACACGGCGGGTGGCGCTGACCCCGGCGGGTGAGCTGTTCGTGGCGCGGGCGCGGCGTGTCCTCGCCGAACTCGACGGCGCCCGCACCGAGATCCACGAGATCACGTCGGTGGTGCACGGCCGGGTCAGCCTCGGGGCGACGGCCGCGCTCGGGCCGTACGATCTGCCGCAGGCCCTGACCCGCTTCCGGGACCGTTTCCCGGGTATCGCGCTGCGCCTGCGCAGCGGCCTGGTGACCGGCCTGCTCGGTGCGCTCGACGAGGGCGAGCTGGACCTGGTGGTGGGTCCCGTGCACGCCGACCTCCCGCCGCGGTTCGACGCGTTGCCGCTCGCCGACGAGCACCTGCTGCTCGCGCTGCCGATCGGCCACGCGCTGTCCCGCGCCGGCCGTCTGACGCTGGGCGAGGCGCGCGACGAGCCGTTCGTCAGCCTGCCGCCGGGCAGCGGGCTGCGCTGGATCCTGGAGGACGCGGCCCGGTCGGCGGGTTTCACGCCCCGGGTCGAGTTCGAAACGGCGAGCCCGGCCGGGATCCGCGATCTGGTGGCGGCGGGCCTCGGCGTCGGCCTGCTGTCAAAATCGGTCGCTGAGGCGCCGGGTCCGGCCATCTCGATCCGCGGTCTGCATCCGGCGCCGGTGCATCCGCCGATCGGGGTCATGCACTCGCGCGATCGTCCGCTGAGCCCGGCCGCTCAGTCCTGCCGGCATCATCTCGTCGAGGTGGCCGGCCTGCAGACCGACCCGTTCCACCGCGCTGACCCCACCGAAGAGCCGCTCTGACCCGGCATGATGCCGTTCCGTGGCCGGGCCGCTGGGCCGCTGGGCCGCTGGGCCGCCGGGCCGCTGGGCCGCTGGGCCGCTGGGCCGCTGGGCCGGCCGCTGGGCCGCTGGGCCGGCCGCTGGGCCGGGCCGCTGGGCCGCTGGGCCGGGTCCCTGGTTGGAGGCCGTTTGGCATGAGTCGGGTGCGACCGCGTGCCAGGGCTCACGGCCGCCGCGTGGATCGATCCGCAGGGCAGATCAGGATGTCGCGCTGTTCGGGGGGCGCTGTTCGGGGGCGCTGTTCGGGGGGTCGCGCTGATCGAGGGGTCGCGCTGTTCGGGAGGACCGGCGGTGCCCGCGTGGATGAGGGCACACGCATCGGCATCGTGCGCCCGCGCCTACGCCAGAGAGCCTGTTGCTTTTTGGCTACGGTGGTTACGGGTGACTAGCCACTTTGATCCATGTTTGTGATCATTTAGGGGTGGCGAAGTGGTATCGGCCGG